>JBILUM010000558.1:0-2804 GCA_044370995.1 Ilumatobacteraceae bacterium
CCCGAGCCAGGTGCCGGCGTCGTCGCGCAGGGTGCGGGCGATGACGAACACGATCGTGACGGCGACCAGCAGGCCGGTGGCGAACCATTTCATGCGGCGCAGCTCGCCTGCGCGCTGGGCGTCGGTGGGGGACGTCATCGTGGCCCCACCCTAGGGGCCGATGCTCACCAGCTGCCGACGAGGGGAGCGCCGAGCACGGCCGACAGCGACCCGGCCGGTTGCGGCACGGCGAACAGATAGCCCTGCCCGAACCGGCACCCGAGCTGCACCAGCTGGTCGCACTGGCTCTGTGTCTCGACACCCTCGGCGATCATCTCGATGCCGGCGTCGGCCGCCCTGGCGAGGATGGCACGCACCTCGGCCACGTCGCGCTCGGTGCCGGTCACCTGCTGCACGTAGCGACGATCGAGCTTGGCGCCCGAGACCGGGATGTCGCCGAGCTGGTCGAGCGCGTGGAAGCTGTGCGGCACGTCGTCGAGGAGCAGCTTCACGCCGAGGTTCACGAGCTTGCGGAGCTGGCTGCGGGCGCCGTCGGTGAGCTGGTAGGCGATGCGCTCGTTCAACTCGATCGTGATCGCGTCGGCGTCGGTGCCCGTCTCCGTCAGACGGCGCTCCACCAGTTCGGCCAGCCCGGAGTCGGGTACGCCGGCGAACTCGAGGTTCAGTGCGGCGCTGAGGTCGGGTATCCGGTGCCGGAAGTCGCCGAGGAACTGCAGTGACGAGTCGAGCATCCGATCGAACAGGCTCAGCATCGAGGCGCCGGTGGAGTACGCGTCGAGGAATGCGTCGGGGCCGAGCACGCCGTCGGCGGTCTGCATCCTGGCCAGCGCCTCGATCGCCACGACCTCGCCGGTGGCGAGCTCGACGATCGGCTGGAAGTAGGCGATCATGCGCCCGTCCACCTCGCCGGTCGCCGAGGGGGCCAGATCGGACGGGTCCTGCAGCACGACGACGCTGCGTGTCTCGGCCTCGGCGATCGCGCCGAGGGCCGACGCGACGGCGACGCCGAGGCGTTGGTAGCGCTGCGGTTCGAGGTCGTCGTGGAGGCAGAGGAACGACAGCGCCGAGCCGTCGTGGCCGGGGACACCGAACGCGGTACCGACCGGCGACGCGCTGAGCGACCAGTGCGCGTCGGTCTCCTGGTGCAGGTACTGCAACAGGTGCAGACCGATGCGGCTCAGCGCAGCGTCGAGACTCGGACTTCCAACCACGGAGTGTCCATCGGCACGCAGCGTGTGCAGCTTCAACAATTCCTGCAGATGATTGCCGACAACCCCGAGGCTTCATTCGGGTTCTCAGGGCACGGTGGAGTCACATCGACAGAACGTGTGTTCGTGTGACCTCGCGAGTAGCCTCGCCACGATGCCTCCCGCCCCCCGCACCGCCACCGGCTCTGGCACCGGCTCGTCCACGGCCACCAAGCCCACGAAGTCCGCCGCGAAGGCCTCCCCGAAGTCCACGTCGAAGTCCACAACGAAGGCCGCGGCGCCGGCCGTGCAGCGCGGGGCGATCATCACCCACGAGCCGCCGCGCCCGCCCTCGGGCACGATCATCGTGCGCGGCGCTCGCGAGCACAATCTCAAGAACATCAGCGTCGACCTGCCCCGCGACCGGCTCATCGTGTTCACCGGCCTGTCGGGTTCGGGCAAGAGCAGCCTCGCGTTCGACACCATCTACGCCGAGGGGCAGCGCCGGTACGTCGAGAGCCTGAGCGCCTACGCCCGCCAGTTCCTCGGGCAGATGGACAAGCCCGATGTCGACGTGATCGAGGGACTGTCGCCGGCGATCTCCATCGACCAGAAGTCGGCCAGTCGCAACCCCCGGTCCACGGTCGGCACCATCACCGAGGTCTACGACTATCTCCGCCTCCTGTGGGCGCGCATCGGCATCCAGCACTGCCCCAATGACGACACCCGGCTCGAGCGTCAGACGCCGCAGCAGATCGTCGATCGCATCCTCGAACTGCCCGAGGGCACGCGCTTCCAGGTGCTCGCACCGGTCGTGCGCGGACGCAAGGGCGAATACGACACCCTGCTGCAGGATCTCGCGGGGCAGGGCTTCGTGCGTGCCAAGGTCGACGGCGAGACGGTCGACATCAACGAGTTCCTCAAGCGCGAGGAGAAGCTCGCCCGCTACGAGAACCACCACATCGAGATCGTCGTCGACCGCCTCGTGCGCCGTGAGGGCATCGAGCGTCGACTCACCGACTCGCTCGAGACCGCGCTGCGCCTCACCGAGGGTGTCGCCCAGGTCGAGCTCGTCAACCGCGAGGGTGTCGACGACGAGACGCTCACGTTCAGCCAGCACCTCGTGTGCCCCACGTGCGGCACCAGCTACGAAGAACTCGCGCCGCGCAACTTCTCGTTCAACTCGCCGTACGGCGCATGTGAGGCGTGCGACGGGCTCGGCACCACCTTCGAGGTCGACCCCGAGCTGGTCATCCCCGATGCCGACATGAGCATCAACGAGGGCGCCATCGCTCCCTGGCGCAGTTCGCACACCCAGTACTTCACGCGCATGCTCGAGGCCGTCGCCGAGGCCTACGAGATGGACCTCGACGCGCCGTACCGCACGTTCACGACCAAGCAGCAGAAGATCGTCATGCACGGCGTGACGGGCAACCTGCAGGTGAAGTACAAGAACCGCTACGGCCGCACACGCCAGTACAACACGGCCTACGAAGGCGTGATCCCCTGGATCAAGCGCCGTCACGAGGGCGCCGAGAGCGATTGGAGCCGCGAGCAGTACGAGGGCTACATGCGCCTCGTGCCGTGCCCCACCTGCAACGGGGCCCGACTCAAGCC
>JBILUM010000560.1:0-2792 GCA_044370995.1 Ilumatobacteraceae bacterium
CAGGAACCCGGCCGCGAACGCGTCGCCCGCACCCGTGGTGTCGGTGACGCCCGGCAGGGCCGGTACCGGCACCTCCACGACGCCCTCGCCGGGCACCGACACCAGCGCCGGATCGGGCCCCTGCTTCACCACCGTCGCCGCGGTTGCGATGCCGTCCACCCCGCCGGCAGCCGACAGCACCTGCGCCTCGAGCTCGTTGCACAGCAGCACGTGCGGCTGCAGCGACCACAACAGGTTGCGCATCCGCCCGGCCCCGTGCGACTCGATCACGGCCGCCGACGACGCGTCGATCGACACGATGATCCCTCGCTCGTGTGCCCAGTTCACCAGCGTCACCGCGGTCTCGGCCAGCCGCCCACCGGCGAGCGAGTACGCCGGCACGTGCAGCACCTGCAGCCCGTCGAGCCACGCCGGATCGGGATCGCCGAGCTCGGCGCACGCGCCCCGGTCGGTCAGCATGGATCGCTCACCGAGGTGATCGACGAGCACCACGATCGCCACCACCTCCACGCCGGCCGCCTCGGTCTCGGCCACCAGCGCAGCCCCGATCGCGTCGGCGCCCACCTGGCCGATGAACCGGGCGCGACCCCCGGCCCTGGCCACCGCCACCGCGGTGTTGGCCGCACTGCCGCCACGCCGGCGACGGATGTGCGCCTCGGTGTCGGACGCGACGTTGACCGCCGAGCCGACCCTGACCGCGATGTCCTCCACCAGGTCGCCGAGCGTTCCGATCACGCGCAGCACGCTAGCGACCGACGCTCCGGTCGACCCCGGTCACCTCACGCCAGCGCCGCCCGCACGTGCTGGTGCACGAAGAACACCCCGCGCTCTTCGAAGGTGGCGAGCCGACCGTTGGCGTCGAGACCGGCGTCGTGCGATCGCTGCACGCTCGCGCAGATGTCGACATCCTGCTGGTGCACCAGGCGATGGGTGTCGACGATCCGCTTGGCGACGTCGTCGGGAATGCCGGCCCGCAGGTACAGCCGCCGCTCCACCACGGTGACGTTCACCGACACCGGCTCCATCCACATCACGAGCGCGGCGTCGGGGAACACGTTCATCATCAGGTTCGGCCACACGGTGAGGTAGTTGCCGACGTCGTACGGCCGTGACGTCGCGGCGCCCGCGAGGCGCTCCCACCCCGGTTCACCGGGCAACAGGTCGTGCATGATCCGCTGTGCCTCGTCAGCCGGTCGAAGCGGGCGGTCCCAGGCGTAGAGCACGGCCCCGTCGGACACCATCGGGTAGTCCTCGGTCGCGGTCGTGTCGATCTCGGGGTGCACGAACGGGGTGTGGTAGTTCTCCGAGTAGTTCTCGAGCAGCACCTTCCAGTTGAAGGGTCGCTCGTGGCGCTCGACGGCGGCCGGTTCGAGTTCCTCGAGCGGGAACGCGTCGATCGCCGCAGCGAGCGGTCCCAGCGTCAGGTCGCCCGCTTCGGCGCTCACGTCGACGAACACCATCCGCCGCCAGGTCGTGATGCCCACCGGGGCGAGCGAGTGCTCGGCGAGGTCGAACCCGTCGGGCTCCCCCACGCCCGACGCACGCGCCAGCGAGCCGTCGAGGCGATACAGCCATGCGTGGTACGGGCAGCGGATCAGTGGACCGTCGCCACCCTCGAGGTCGTCGCACAGCGGGGCCGCCCGGTGACGGCACACGTTGAGGAACGCCCGCACATCGCCGTCGCGGTCGCGCACGATCAGCACCGGCACGCCACCCACCCGGATTGCGCGCCACGCACCCGGGGCCGGCAACTCCTCGGTCACGCCCACGCACACCCACCCCGAACGGAACACCCGATCGAGCTCGACAGCGTGGTGTCCCGGCTCCGAATACCAGGCTGCGGGCAGCGTGCGAGCGGTTCGGATGCCCTCGGGATCGGGGATGGCGCGGACCATCACGCCATTCTGGCGCACCTCCGAACGTTGCTGAGCACCTGTCCAACGACGGGAGGGATTGTGACTAGTCTGAATCGGCAGTCAGTGTTCGCCGATGATCGACACCCACATCGATCGACATCTCTCGGGGGGATCCATGAGAACGTCACGACGTCAGTTCCTCGCACGTTCGGCACAGGTCGGCGTGTTGCTCGGTGCCGGCATCCCCCTGTTGAACGCCTGCGGCGGTGACAGCGGCGGCAGCAGCGACCAGTCGACCGAACCGATCGCCGACGGGCTCCAGCCGGAGACGGGCCCACTCCGCATCATCAACTACGCCGACTACGTGAACCCCGAGGTGATCGCCGACTTCGAAGCGAAGTACGGCGTGAAGGTCGAGATCTCCACGATCGACACCGACACCGAGGCGGTCGCCAAGCTGGCGTCGGGCGCATTGAAGGTCGACGTCCACCACTCGATGGCCAGCACCAGCATCGGCAACCTCATCAAGGGTGGGCTCATCCAGCCGCTCAACCGCAGCTACCTCACCAACCGCGGAAATGTGCTCAAGGCGTTCGACGACCCGTGGTACGACCCGGGCGCGGTCTACTCGGTGCCGTACACGTTCTTCGGCACCGGCATCGGGTACCGCGCCGACCGCATCGACCCCGCCGAGGTCGAGGCCCAGGGATGGGACACATTGTGGAACGCCACCAAGTTCAAGGGCCAGGTGTCGATCCTCGATGACGAGCGCGAGGCATTCACGATGGCGATGCTGCGCAAGGGCATCACCGACATCAACACCCTCGACCAGGCGATCATCGACCAGGCCCTCGCTGACGTGAGCGAGTTGATCGACCTCGTCAACGTGAAGGTGAACATCGAGGGCTACAAGGACATCCCCGAGGGCACCACCAC
>JBILUM010000561.1:0-2788 GCA_044370995.1 Ilumatobacteraceae bacterium
GGGACTCAACCTGCCCACCGGGCTCGAGTTCATGCCCGACGGGCGCATCCTGGTCACCGAGAAGACCGGGGTGGTGCGCGTCGTGCAGAACGGCGCCGTCCTCCCGACACCCCTGATCGATCTCTCGTCGCGCGTCAGCGACTACTGGGACCGTGGACTGCTCGGCATCGCGGTCGATCCCGACTTCACCACCGGCCGGCCGTACGTCTACCTGCTCTACCCCTACGACCCCGCTGGCAGCGACGACGCCGGCATCAAGAGTCTCCGCCTGAGCCGCTTCACCGTGACGGGCAACACGGCGTCGATCGCTTCCGAGGTCGTCGTGCTCGGGTCGTTGCCGAGCCCGGGCTGCACCGCCAACCTCGGCAGTCCCGACTGCGTGCCGAACGACTGGTACGGCCACGGGCCCGGCTCACTCGTGTTCGCGCCCGACCGCACCCTGTTCGTGTCGATGGGCGATGGCGCCTCCTGGGACGAGGTCGATCCGCGTGCGCTGCGCGCCCAGGACATCGACCAGTACCCGGGCAAGATCCTGCGCATCGACCGCGACGGCAACGGGCTCGCGTCGAACCCGTTCTGGAACGGCAACGCCCGCTCGATCAGGTCGCGGGTCTTCGCCACCGGTCTGCGCAACCCGTTCCGGTTCGCGCTCCGACCTGGATCCAACACCTTGCACGTCGGCGACGTGGGATGGCTCACGCGAGAAGAGCTGAACATCGTCTCCGCGGGCGACAACCTGGGCTGGCCCTGCTACGAGGGCCCCAACCAGCAGCCCGGCTACTCGAGCTACGGCACGTGCCAAGCGCTCTACGCCCGTGGTTCGAGCGCGGTCCGTCGTGCCGCGGTGGACTGGAGTTCCATCGGTGGCGCCGCAGCGGTCGGTGGGCCGTCGGCGTCGCTCACCAACTTCCCGAGCCCGTGGAACCGCGGTGTGTTCTACGCCGACTACGCGAACGGCTGGATCCGCTACCTCCCCCTCGACGCCGGCGGCAACGTGAGCGGCGCCCCCGTCAGCTTCGCCACCGGACTCGACTCACCCGTCGATCTCAAGGTCGGCCCCGACGGTGCGCTGTACTACGTCTCGATCATGGCCGGCCAGGTCCGCCGGATCGCGGTGGGCAACGACCCGCCGACCCCGCCGCCGTTCGGCGTCGCCTTCGTGTCCGATCTCACCCCCTTCGGCACACCGGTGAACGGCTTCGGTCCGTACGAACGCGATCGCTCGAACGGCTCGACGGCAGCGGGCGACGGCGTCCCGATCCGCATCGGCGGCGTCCCACACAGCAAGGGCATCGGCGTCCACGCCGCGAGCGAGGTGCGCTACGTGCTCGACAAGCCCTGCCGCCTGCAGGCCACCATCGGGGTCGACGACGAGGTCGGCAGCGCCGGGTCGGTGACGTTCGAGGTGTGGAACGGCACCTCGACGCGTCTCTACAACTCGGGGGTGCGAACCGGCAACGACCCGGGGCTCGCGATCGACGTCTCGCTGACCGGCGTGTCGCAGGTGCGTCTCGTCGTCACCGACGGCGGCAACGGCACCTCCGAGGACCATGCCAGTTGGGGCAGCGCCAGGTTCGTCTGCGGCACGCAGGGCGCACCCGTCCCGGTGATCGAGACGCCGACCGTCGACACGCTGTTCGACGTGGGGCAGCGGGTCACGTTCTCGGGCTCGGCCACCGACCCCGAGGACGGTCCCGTCCCCGCGACCCGACTCACCTGGCAGATCACGATCCACCACTGCCCCCTCGGCAACTGCCACACGCACTTCCTCACCAGCGCGACCGGCGCGTCCGGCTCGTTCGTCCTGCCCGATCACGGCGACGACACCCATCTCACGATCGACCTCACGGCGACCGACGCCGTGGGCCTCAGCACCACGGTGTCGCGGCGCGTCGGCTACCGCACGTCCCAGGTCACGCTCGACTCGATGCCGTCGGGTCGCACGATCCTCTACGACGGCAACGCCGTCGAGACCCCGTATGTCGCCGACGTGCCGGTCGGATCGGTGCGCACACTGTCGGTGGCCTCACCGCAGGCGGGCGCCATGTTCCTCGGTTGGTCCGACGAAGGAGCGATCACCCACGACGTCACCATCTCCGCGACCGACGTCGCCTACGTCGCTTCCTTCGACGACGCCTCGATGGTGCCGGTCACGCCCGCCCGACTCATGGACACCCGTGAGGGCCTCGGCGGTGACGTGATGGCCGGCAACACGAGCCGGCGGTTGCCGGTGCTCGGCCGCGGCGGCGTTCCCACCCGTGGTGTGTCGGCGGTCGTGCTGAACGTCACCGTCACCGAGCCGATCGGCGGCGAGGGATTCGTCACCGTGTGGCCCGAAGGCGCTCGTCCGGTGGCGTCCAACCTGAACTACCGGACCGGCCAGACCGTGCCCAATCTGGTGACCGTGGGTGTCGGCGCCGATGGCGGTGTCGAGCTCTACACGTTGCGTACGGCCCACCTCGTCGTCGACGTCGTCGGGTGGTACGCGGACGGCTTCGACCCCGTCCAGCCCGCTCGCCTCGCCGACACCCGCGAGGGGCTCAACGGGATCATCCTGCTGGCCGGCGAGACACGCGAGATCCAGATCAGCGGGCGAGGTGGTGTGCCCGCGACGGGCGCGACGGCGGTGGCCCTCAACGTCACGGCCACGACGACGTACGGCCCCGGCTTCTTCACGGTGTGGCCCGGGGGCATCGCTCGGCCGACGGCCTCGAGCCTCAACTGCGCGACCTCACAGACGGTGGCGAACGCGGTCATCGTCGGCGTCGGGCCGAACGGCACGGTGAAC
>JBILUM010000562.1:0-2779 GCA_044370995.1 Ilumatobacteraceae bacterium
CGGTGGCGAGTGGTGTGGTGGTGGTGCTGGCGGTCGTGCTCGTTGGCGCCGTCGCCACGATCGTCGCCGCGGTGGGCGGCCAGTCGGCCGACGAGGCGCGCCGTCTCGCTGCGCTGACCGCCGGCGGCAGCGTCGGCTTCGGGTTCATCGGCCTGCTCGACGACCTCGTCGGCGCCACGTCGACCAAGGGGTTCCGGGGTCACCTCGGTGCGCTCGCCCGGGGTCAGGTCACCACCGGACTCGTGAAGCTCGTGTGGGGAGTGCTGCTCGGCGTTCTCGCCGTACCGGGCGGAGGTTGGGACGCCGTGCGTGGGGGCGTGCTCGTCGCCGCGTGTGCGAACCTCGGCAACCTGTTCGATCGGGCTCCCGGACGCACGGTGAAGGTGAGCCTGTTGGGCGGTGCCGTGGTCGTCGCGCTGGGTGCGCCGGCGTGGGAGCTCGCCGGGATGGCGCTCGTCCTCGGTGCCGGGATGGGTCTGCTCGTCGCCGACCTGCGGGAGCGCTGCATGCTCGGCGACACGGGCTCGAACGTGCTCGGTGCCGCGGTGGGGTTCGGCCTGGTCGTCGCGGCCGGCGCAACGGGGGAGTGGGTCGCACTCGCGATCGCGGTCGCACTGAACGCGGCGAGCGAGGTGGTGAGCTTCACGAAGGTCATCGACCGCACGCCGCCGCTGCGGTGGCTCGATCGGCTGGGCTCGCTGCCCGAGCGGGGCCGGTAGCGCGTCGGCCAGAGCCCTCGAGGGCGGGTGGCCGGCCGCCATCCGCGCGTGTGAGGGGTGCCGCGATATGCTGCTCTCCCGTTGTCAGTTCGCCTGAGGCGAACCTGGAGACGGAGGTCTGGTCGGATGCCCAAGCACATTTTCGTGACGGGAGGCGTTGCCAGCTCCCTCGGCAAGGGTCTCACCGCCAGCTCGCTCGGGCGCCTGCTCAAGCTGCGTGGCCTGCGGGTGACGATGCAGAAGCTCGACCCGTACATCAACGTCGACCCGGGCACGATGAACCCGTTCGAGCACGGCGAGGTGTTCGTCACCGACGACGGTGGCGAGACCGACCTCGACCTCGGTCACTACGAGCGGTTCATCGACGAGAACCTCAGCCGCAACTCCAACGCCACGACCGGCAGCATCTACCAGGCGGTGCTCGCTGCGGAACGCCGTGGCGACTACCTCGGCAAGACCGTGCAGGTGATCCCGCACATCACCGACGAGATCAAGAAGCGGATCAAGCGCCTCGCCACCGAGGACGTCGACGTGGTGATCACCGAGGTCGGCGGCACCGTCGGCGACATCGAGATCCTCCCGTTCCTCGAGGCGATCCGGCAGTACCGCAAGGACGCCGGCCGCGACAACATCTGCTACATCCATGTCACCCTGGTGCCGTTCATCGGTCCGTCCGGTGAGCAGAAGACCAAGCCCACCCAGCACTCGGTCACCGAGCTGCGCAGCCGTGGCATCCAGCCCGACATCATCGTGTGCCGCAGTGAGGCGCCGCTCAGCGACAACCTGAAGCGCAAGATCTCGAACCTCTGCAACGTCGACGAGGGCGCCGTCGTGAACGCCGCCGACGCGCGCAACATCTACGAGCTGCCGCTCATCCTCCATGGCGAGGGTCTCGACACCACCGTGTGCGAGGTGCTGCGGATCGACGCCCCGATCGACCTGCAGCCGTGGCAGGACGTCGTCGACAAGGTCGAGGCCGCGACCAAGCCGGTGAAGATCGGTCTGATCGGCAAGTACATCGATCTGCAGGACGCGTACCTCTCGGTGGTGGAGAGCCTCAAGCACGCCGGCTTCCATCACGGCGCGAAGGTGGAGATCGACTGGATCCAGGCCGAGGAGGTCGAGGGTCTGCTGGCCGCGGGCCGCCTCGCCGATCTCGACGGCATCGTGATCCCCGGCGGGTTCGGCGAGCGCGGCTTCGAGGGCAAGATCGCGGCGGCGGGCTACGCCCGCGAGCACGACATCCCGTGCCTCGGTCTGTGCCTCGGCCTGCAGGCGATGACGGTCGACTTCGCCCGCAACGTGATGGGACTCGTCGGTGCCAACTCCACCGAGATGGACCCCGACACCCCGCACCCGATCATCGACCTGATGCACGACCAGCGCGACATCAGCGACAAGGGCGGCACGCAACGCCTCGGTGCGTTCTACGCGATCCTCGAGCCGGGCACCCGCGTGCACCAGGCGTACGGCGAGCCCGTGGTGAGCGAGCGGCATCGTCACCGCTACGAGTTCAACGCCCACCTGAAGCCCCGCTTCGAGGCGGCCGGCCTGCGCTGCAGCGGCCTGTCGCCCGACCGTCGGCTCGTCGAGTTCGTCGAGCTCGACGACCACCCGTTCTGGGTGGCGACGCAGGCCCATCCCGAGTTCAAGAGCCGGCCCGACCGCCCGCATCCATTGTTCCGCGACCTGGTGAACGCCGCGCTCGCCCGTCACGAGGCCCGTGCCCCGTACCTGTTCGTGGTCGACGAGCAGGTCGCCAAGCCGTCGGTGGCATGACCGGCTTCCGGCACGTTGCGGACCGGAAGGTCCATCAGGGCCACGTCTGGCACGTGGCGGTGGGGAGTTTCGAGTCGCCCGACGGTGAGGTGTTCCACCGCGACATCGTGCGATCGCCCGGTGCGGTCGCTGCGGTGCCGTTGATGTTCGACGCTGAGGGCACGCCGTCGGTGGTGCTCGTGCGCCAGTACCGCGCGCCGTACGACGACATGGTGCTCGAGATCCCGGCCGGCATGCGCGACATCCCCGACGAGCCGACCGTCGTGACGGCCGCTCGCGAG
>JBILUM010000563.1:0-2777 GCA_044370995.1 Ilumatobacteraceae bacterium
CTCCCCTACGCGGCGACGTGTGCAACCCAGACCCGAGAGGCGTACATCTTCACCCTGGTGTTCCTCTCGACACCGGTGCCCGCCGGCCAGGACCCACGCGATCCGTACAGCCTCAAGCAGTTCCTCAGGGAACACTCGATCGAGACCCGCGCCACCGTCGGCTACCGCAACATCGACGGCCGCCCAGCCACCGGCTTCTGACGCCCGTACGCGTCGTCAGCCCGGTCGGTTTCGGCCACGTCGCCGGAATCGAACTGCTGAGGTGGGAGGACTCAGA
The DNA here is from genome assembly GCA_044370995.1 of Ilumatobacteraceae bacterium. Lineage (GTDB taxonomy): Bacteria > Actinomycetota > Acidimicrobiia > Acidimicrobiales > Ilumatobacteraceae > VFMC01. The sequence goes on from JBILUM010000563.1 coordinate 278, forward strand.
TCGGCCCGACGAAGAGCGAACCTTGCCCGGGCCGGGCGGCACACGCAAGGCACCAATCCGAGCAGCACGGCCGGTCTGGGCGGGTGGGATCGCGACGACGTGCGACGATCGCGTCATTCCGACGACGGGCGAGGTGAGCCGACCGAGGCGCAAGCCGAACCGGCCGGAAGAAGGGGGGCGGGTCAGCGCGACGATCGGTCCTGCGTGCCGCGGATTTCTGCCGCGCGACACTTGGCCGATGGACCTCCCGATGCTACGCGGCGAACGAGTTCAACTCCGCCCGCTCGCCGACGCCGACCGCGAACGGATCATCGAGATCCGCAGCACCGAAGAGGTGGCTCAGCGGTGGCGAGGCGACGACCTCGATGAGGAATTCACCGAGGATCTCGCCGACGAGGAGTTGCATCAGTTCGCCATCGAAACGACCGACGGACACGTCATCGGCATGATCCAGTTCTCAGAGGAACAAGACCCCGACTACCGGCACGCGTCGATCGACATCTTCATCGACCCAGCCGCCCACCGTCGAGGATTCGCAGCCGACTCGATCGCCACCTTGGCGAACTACCTGTTCGACCACAGAGGGCACCATCGCCTCGTCATCGACCCCGCTGCGGACAATGAGGCCGCCATCGCCTGCTACGCGATGGTCGGCTTCAAGCCGGTTGGGGTCATGCGATCCTACGAGCGCAGCGCGGACGGGTCGTGGTCCGATGGGCTGCTCATGGACATGCTCCACGCTGATCGGCAATCGGACTGACAACCGACCGCTGGTCCGCGACAACGGAGCGAACGCCAACGAGGAAGGGGGGCTCACTTCTCAGCACCGCCGATCGCCAGATCCGGCGCGGGACGGGGACGTTTTGTGCAATACATCCGACCGGATGTCAGTCGGCTGATCTGGCGCTCTCGGCGTAGCCGGGGTCGCTCGGCCAGTTCGGTTGGAACAAGTGCCACTGCTCGGGGGCTCGGCGGATGAGGAACTCGAGCTCGCGGGCGAGCAGCTGGGTGACACGGGCGACGTCGTCGCGCAGGCCGCCTCCCAGACGCTGGATCGGCACTGGTGGACGCACGATCGCGTGATGGCCGTTGTAGCGCTGCGTGAAGTACACCCCGGTCGGCAGGATCGGCGCACCCGTGCGCAACGACAGCGTCGCCGGTCCGGCCGGCAGGGTCGTGCGCTCACCGAAGAACTCGACATCGACGCCGGTGTGGTCGAGGTCGCGGTCGCACAGCAGGCACACCACCTCGTTGTCGCGCAGCGCCTTCAGCACGGTGCTGCCGGCCTTCGGCCCGAGCGGCACGACGTTCATGCCCAGGTCCTTGCGGAGATCGGCGAACCACTCGAACAGCTCGGGCGGCTCCAACGGCTCGACCACGACGGTCAGCTTGTGGCCCTGGTCGGTCATCCACCGACCTGCCCACTCCCAGCCACCCAGGTGGGGCAGGGCGAGGATCACGCCGTTGCCCCGCTCGAGCGCCGGCACGATGTGCTCGTGGTAGCCCTCCTTGGTGAAGCCCCGCTCGACGGCCTGCTTCGACATCGTCGGCAACCGGAAGCTCTCCACGTAGTACTTGGCGTAGCTGTCGAACGCGGTCTGCGTCGCCACCCGCATCGCGGCTCGACCCATGTTCGGGTTCACCCGACGCAGGTGTCGCTGGAACATCTCCCGGCGCGCGGGATTGGCGAAGCTGGCGCTGAACCCGATGGACGACGCAGCTGCCGCAGCGAGCGGGCCGGGCATCAACCGCGCCGCGAGCGACCCGAGTCGGTAGCCGCTGACGGTGGCCGCGTCGGTGAAACGGTTCCGTTCGACGGGTTCGGTCATGGGTGGGCGGGTCAGCCGACGATCGGTCGCACGACCGCCGTCAGCGCGACTGGCGGTCGGTGTCGCGACGGGCCTGGCCGCTCAGGCGCGAGATGCGCGTGCGGCGGCGCTCGGTGCGCACGACCTTGCGGCTCTGTCGACGGCTGCGACGCATCTCGATCTTCTCTGCGGTGACGGGCGCGACGTCGGCCTGCTTCCACACCTTCACGAACCGCTGGATCGCGGTGATGCCGGTGAGCACCAACATCACCCACAGGATCGGGATCAGCAACGGCGGGATGAGCAGGCCGAGGCAGAACAGGATGATCCGCTCGGCACGCTCCATCAGGCCGCCCTTGGCGTCGAGACCCAACGACTCGGCCTTGGCGCGCTGGTACGAGATGACCGAGCTGAGCGCCATGATCGCGAACGGCAGCATCGCCATGTGCGGCGACTCCTCCGACGCGAAGTACCAGGCGACACCGCCGAACAACAGGGCGTCGGTGACTCGGTCGATGACCGAGTCGAAGAAGGCACCGCGCTGGCTGGAGGTGTTGGATGCCTTGGCGAGCGCACCATCGAACAGGTCGGGCAGCGCAGCGAGGATGACGAGCACCAGACCGAGCCGGAGCTCGCCGAGACCGATCGCGACCGCGGCGCCGACGGCGACCAGCAGTCCCATCACGGTCAGA
>JBILUM010000031.1:0-10286 GCA_044370995.1 Ilumatobacteraceae bacterium
CGAAGCTGCCCGGCATCCCCGGCATCGAGACCTTCGACGGCCCGTGCTTTCACACGAGCCGATGGGACTACGGGCTCACCGGCGGCACGCCCGAGGGTGCACCGATGACCGCGCTCGCCGGCAAGCGCGTCGGCATCATCGGCACGGGCGCCACGTCGGTGCAGTGCATCCCGGCGCTGTCGCGCGACTCGGGCGAGCTGTTCGTGTTCCAGCGCACGCCGTCGTCGATCGACATCCGCAACAACCACGCGATCGACCCCGAATGGTTCGCCTCGCTCGGGTCCGGCTGGCAACAGCGGTGGCTCACCAACTTCGCCACCCTGCAGACCGGCGGTTTCGCCGACGAGGACCTCGTCCACGACGGCTGGACCGACATCTCCAAGCGCATCCGCGACAAGGTCGTGCAGATGATCGGTGAGGGCGCCACCTTCGGCCCCGAGGCCATGCTCGCGGCGTACGAGGAGAGCGACGACGAGAAGATGACCGAGATCCGCGCTCGGGTCGACGAGATCGTCGCCGACCCGGCGACCGCCGAGGGGCTCAAGCCCTGGTACCGGCAGCTGTGCAAGCGGCCGTGCTTCCACGACGAGTACCTGCAGGCGTACAACAACTCGAACACTCACCTCGTCGACACCGACGGCAAGGGCGTCGAGCGCATCGACGCGACGGGCGTCTGGGTGAACGGCGTGCACCACGACCTCGACGTGATCATCTTCGCGTCGGGGTTCGAGGTGGGCACCTCGGCCGCACGCCGATCGGGATTCGAGACCTACGGCCGCGATCGGCTGTCGCTCACCGACAAGTGGGCCGAGGGGATGCAGAGCATGCACGGCATGCACGTGCACGGGTTCCCCAACCTGTTCATCGTCGGGCCGAGCCAGGGTTCGAACCTCATCTCGAACATCACCCAGAACCTCACCGAGGCGGGCACCACGATCGCGACGATCCTGTGCCACGCGGCCGCGACCGGATCGAACGAGGTGGAGGTGACGGCTGAGGCCGAGGCCGCCTGGGTGGCGCTGCTCGAGGGCAGCGTCCGAGCGTTCATGGGCAACCCCGACTGCACCCCGGGCTACTACAACAACGAGGGCGGCCCGATCGGCCGCAAGGAACGCCTGAACGGCAGCGGCTACCCCGATGGCCCCGTCGCCTACTGGCAGTACCTCGACCGCTGGCGCAACACCGGCGAGTTCACCGGCCTTCAGTTCTCCTGAGCCACCTTCCCGATCGCCGGGTCGATCGGGAACAGCTCGGCACCGGCTCGTCAGCCGTGACCGGTCGCAGCCAGGTAGGCGTCGAGGAAGCGCTCGCCGCCCTCGCCGTCGAAGCCCCGGGCGAACATCACGAACACCCCGTCGTCGAACCAGAGGTCGTTCTGCGCCGACGCGAGGAACAGTGTGCCGACCGGGCTGTCGAGATCGGCGACCTGGTGCGCAGTCCTCGGCACGTCGCCGAGGCCCTCGACGATCGCTGCGTCGACCTCTTCCAGACCGATCGCGTCGACGTACGCGAAGCCCTCGATCGGCGCGAGGCGCGCCAGCAGCGGCACCGTCTCGTGTGCCGCCAGCGGGGTGATGGCGAGCGATGCCGTGAGCCAGGTCTCGAGGTCATCGGCGACGGCGCCGTCCAGGTAGCCGACGACGCCGTGGCGCACCCAGCTGTACATGAAGCGACTGTTCCGGCTCGACGGCTCCTCAGCGCGGAACACGACGGTGCCGGAGAGGTCGAGTCGATCGAGGTCGTCCTGATCCACCTCGAGCGCGGACGCGGCGAACAGTGGACCTCCTCGGGCGGTGACCTCGCCCACTCGTGTTGTCGCGCCGGCGGCGGGCCGTCGACAGAGCCGGACGTCCCACGATCTCCGGTGCCGACGCGTTCCGGATCGCGGCGGGACGTGACCCGTCGCGATCGTCCGGGACTCGCCTTGCGACGTGCGATGATCCTCGGCGTTCGGGCACGAGGGTGCCCGATCAGGAGGTTCCGACATGCAGGTTTCACTCGACATCCCGTACACCGAATCGCGCAACCGCGGCACGGTGCTCGTCCGGCTCATCATCGCCATCCCGCACTTCGTGGTGGCCTACGTCCTCAACGCCGTCGCCCAGATCGTGACGATCGCCCACTGGTTCATCCAGGTCTTCACCGGCAAGCGCAACCAGGGGATCGCCGACTTCGTCACGAAGGTGCTCGCGTACCAGGCGCGGGTCATCACCTACGTCGCGCTCATGTACGACGAGTACCCGGGCTTCTTCGACGACCAGGGCAAGACGCCGGTGCAGTTCGCCATGCCGTACGTCGAGGGGCCGGTGAACCGACTGACGGTCGGCCTCCGATTCATCTGGATCATCCCGGCGGCGATCATCGCTGCGGTGATCGGGATCGCGATCCAGGTGCTGACGATCATCTGCTGGTTCGCGATCCTGATCACTGGGAAGATGCCGCGAGGGATGTTCGACTTCCTGCTCCGCGGGCACCGGTTCTCCGCGCAGGTGAACGCCTACGGACTGCTCCTCACGGACACCTACCCGAAGTACTGACCGGTCGTCGAGCCGCTGAAGCGGATCGCGTCGGGCATCAGTGGATGCGCACACCCTGGCGGATCAATTCGGCCTGCACCCGCTCGATCGCGACGTCGGCGAGCTCGCGGTCGTCGTGGATGCTCTGGGCCGCGGCGATGCCGGCGCCCTGACCGAGCACCGCGCAGCACGACATGTTGCGGGTCGCGGCATGGCTGATCCGGTCGCCGCCGGCGGCCCGGCCCGCGACCAGCAGCCCGCGCACGCCTCGGGGCACGACGTTGCGGTAGGGGAGGTGGAGGTACCGGCCCGTGGTCGGCAGGATGAGCACGCCGTAGCCGTCGATGAACTCGGGATAGATCCCGATGGAGTCCTCGAAGCGAGCCTGCTCGCGCACGTCGTGCTCGGTCATGTCGTACACCGAGCGAACCTTGCGCGTGTCGCGCACACCGAGGGTCATGCCGAAGTTCCGCAACCGCGCCTGCTCGCACCCGGGCGTGAACGCACGAAGCGCCTCGATCGCGTGCATCGCCTGGCGCCGCCCCTCGATCTCGCCGCGGGTGAGGTCGTCGGGATCGGTGCCGTCGATGTCGGGGAGGTGGACGAGGTTCATGTAGGTGAGTTCGCCCGAGTCGTGCACCGCGCCCCACGTGCCGGCCATCGTGGTGAGATCGGCCGGGATGAGGCCCGCCTCGATCGCCCGCCGGAACGGCTTGTGCAGGAAGGGCGAGAACATCTCGTCCTCCTTGCCCGACGTCTCGATGTTCCACTCGCCGTTGCCCGCCCAGTCCGCGTACGTCTGCGGATCGGCGGCCACGCCTGCCGCGAAGCGGCGCTTGTCGACGCCGGCGAGGTGGAACATCACCGACACCGCCATCATCTGCTCGCGCGGCGTGAGCCGGGTGGGTGCGCCCGCCCGGTGGGCGACATCGGCATCGCCGGTCGCGTCGATCACACGTCTCGCCAGGATGGCTTCACGGCCGGCCTTCGATTCGGTGACGATGCCGACCACCGCGTCGCCGTCCATCACCGGTGACACGAAGCTGCGGTGCAGCATCGGGTGGATGCCGGCCTCCTGCACGAGGACGTCGGCCACGACCTTGAACCCCTCGGCGTCGATCTCGTACGACTGCGACTGGCTCTCCGGCACCGCGGCACCCATGTCGTACGCGCGCTGCTCGAACTCGCGGCCGATGCCGTCGGCCTCGACCGTCCGTTCGTGGCGATACCAGGCGAACCCCTCGACCCCGACGGTGGTGATGTTGCCCCCGAAGCAGCCGAAGCGCTCGACGAGCGTGACCTCCACGCCGTGACGGGCAGCGGCGAGCGCTGCGGCGAGACCGGCAGGGCCCGACCCGACGACCAGCACATCGGTCTGGTGGATGACGTCGATGGTGCGTGCCGGCTCGGTGATCGAACCGAGCGACGGACGCCGGGAGGTGCGCAGGCTCACCATGGCGGTGCCGACCGGGCGTGGCTCAGGCAGCCGGATCGACGAGCACTCGGCCGCGCATACCGCCGGCGAGGATCCGATCGAGCTGCGGCGACAGGGCGTCGAGCCCGATCAGCTCCTGCTGCCACGGTCCGCCCGTCACACCCAACCAGGTGGGCCGGAGATCGGTGGCGATGCGCGTCCAGATGGCGCGGCGGACGGCGATCGGCGTCTGCACGCTGTCGATGCCGAGCAGCGACACGCCGCGCAGGATGAACGGCAGCACGGTGGTCGCCACCTCGGTGCCGCCCGTCAGACCGCTCGCCGCGACGGCGGCGCCGTAGCGGAGGGTGCGGATGGTGTGCGCGAGGGTCGGGCCGCCGACGCAGTCGACGCACCCGGCCCAGCGCTCCTTGTCGAGCGGCCGGCCGGTCGCTGGCGCCAGCTCGGCGCGGTCGACGACGTCGCTCGCCCCGAGCGATCGGAGCCAGTCGGCCTCGTCGAGCTTGCCGGTGCTCGCCACCACCTCGTAGCCGCGCGCGGCGAGCATCCCGACCGCCATCGACCCGACCCCGCCGGTGGCCCCGGTGACGAGCACCGGCCCGGTGCCGGCGACCAGGCCGGCGTGCTCGAGCGCGACCACCGACATCGCTGCCGTGAACCCGGCGGTCCCCACGGTCATCGCCGACTCGGCGTCGAGGCCGTCGGGCATCGCCACGACCCACTCGGCGGGTACTGCGGCGAACTCCGCGTAGCCGCCGTGGCGCGAGACACCGATGTCGTACCCGTGCGCGATCACCTGCGACCCGACGGCGACGTCGGAGCTGTTCGACGCGACCACCTCACCGGCGAGATCGACGCCGGCGATCAGCGGATCGATACGGGCGACTCGGCCGGTCTCGCTGCTGGCGAGGCCGTCCTTGAAGTTGATGCACGACCGGCTGACCCGGACGAGCACCTCGCCGTCGGCGAGGGGGCCGAGGTCGACCTGTTCGATCCGGCGCGACCAACCCTGATCGGTCGTACCGACGACGAAGGCGCGGGTGGTGTTCATGCGGTTGCTCCAAGCATTGAATCGAAGGGGTAGGGATCGCCGGCGGCGATCACTCGTACTCGTGCTCGGGCGCCGGGTAGACCGACGCCTCGACATCTTCGCGGTAGGCGACCGCGGCGTCGTACAACACATCGGCGATCTGCGCGTACTGCTTCACGAACCGAGGAATGCGGCCGGTGGTGAAGCCCGCCCAGTCGGTCCAGACCATCAGCTGCCCGTCGCAGTCGGGGCCGGCGCCCACGCTGATGGTGGGGATCGACAGCGCCTGGGTCACCTGGGCGGCGACGGCCGACGGCACCATCTCGAGGACGACCGCGAACGCGCCGGCCTCCTCGACGGCTCTCGCATCCTCGAGCAGCGCTGCCGCACCCTCGCCGCGACCCTGGATGAGGTGTCCGCCGAGTCCGTGCTCGCTCTGCGGCGTGAAGCCGATGTGGGCCATCACCGGGATGCCGGCGCGCACGATCGCCTCGATCTGCTTCGCGCTGCGGACGCCGCCCTCGAGCTTCACCGCGTGCGCGCCCGTCTCCTTCATGAACCGGATGGCGGTGTGCAGCGCCTCGTCCGGGCCGACCTCGTACGAGCCGAACGGCATGTCGGCCACGACGAGCGCACGCTTCACGGCGCGCACCACGGCTCGGCAGAGCGGGATCAGTTCGTCGTTGGTGACCGGCAGGGTGGTGTCGTAGCCGAACACCGCGTTGCCGGCGCTGTCGCCGACGAGCAGGAAGTCGATGCCGGCACGGTCGAAGATCGACGCGGACAGGAAGTCGTAGCTCGTGAGTCCGGTGATCTTGATGCCCTGCTGCTTGGCCCGGCGGAAGTGGCGGATGCGCACGCGCTTCAGCGACTCGTCCGCCGGGATGTTCTGCGCGTAGGGCGCCTCTTCGATGGTCACGGCGACAGCGTAGGCACAGCGCGAGTCGCGGCACTCAGCCCCGCGTGAGGGTGCGGTGCAGCGCCTGCGTCGCGAGCAGCAGGAACACTGCGGCGAATCCCACCAGCACCACGAGCGGCAGGGCGATGGCGCCGATGCTGTCGCCGTCGAACACCAACTGCTGCCAAGCGGTCATGGCCCAATAGTGCGGCGTCGCCCGGGCGACGGTGAGCATGCCCTGGGGGAACACCTCGAGCGGGACCATGCACCCGCCGAGCGCACCGAGCACGATGCCCGCCGGCGGGCTGATCGCGGACACGCGGTCCTCGTTGCCGCCGAGGGAACCGACCAGCAGGCCCGCCCCGGCACCGACGGCCGAGAACACGACCACGAGCACCGCCGCGGCCAGTGGATCGCCCCACGAGACGCCGAACGCGACCGCGCCGACGGTGACGATGAGGAGCGACTGGATCAACGACACGGCGAACCACGCAACGGTGACCCCGATCACCACGTCACCCGAACCGATCGGGCCGGCGAGCACGCGGCGCAGCACGCCCATCCGGCGCATCCGCACCAGCGACGCCCCACCCGCCATCGCATTGATGAACACGAACAGCACCAGGTTCTGCGGCGCGGTCAGCGAGAACGCGCTCAGGTCGCCCTGGCGCGCGTCGCCCACGTCGGTGATCGTCACCGCGACACCCGGCAGTGTCGGCTGGATCTGCGCAGCGGCCGCGGCTGCCTCCTCGTCGGACACGTCGGCGGCCGCGGCGGCGAACCGTGCGGCGGCGTCGGGTGCCAGCTCGGCGGCGACGGCCGAACGGACGAGATCGAGCGCAGCCTGTGCGCTCTGCGAGGTCGGCTCGGCCACGACGGCGATGCCCGATCCGCCCTCGGCAACTGCCGTGTCGAGGTCGTCTGCGAACACCACGCCGAGCGACAGGGCCTGACGGCGCACGGCTCCCTCGAGCTCGGCGACATCGTCGTAGACACGGACGCGTACGCCAGCGGCGTCGGCGAGGCGGTCCTCGATCCCGGCCGCCATCGACGCCGACGCCTCGTTCGCCGCATCAGGCCGGACGACACCGATCTCGAACGACGCTGCGCCCCCGAACGTGGCACCGATCACCACGATCACCACGACGGGCAACACGAGGATGAAGAACAGGGTGGTGCGATCGCCGAGGATCTGCTGGAACACGACGCGCACGAAGCAACGAATCGCGGCTCGCGCACCGGTGGTGCGGCGGCGCCGTTCGAGATCGGTGTCGACGACCGATGTGGTGTTCACGCTCTGATCACCTGTCCCATGCGCACGAGCCCGATGGCTCCGAACACGATCCCGAAGGCCAGCAGCGCAGCGATCTGGCCGAGCACGCCCGCCACGCCCTCGCCGTCGACGGCGATCCGGGTGAAGGCGTCGAGCGACTGCCCGTTGGGAGTGAACCGGGCGATCGACCGGAGCGCCGCCGGCGCCTGGCCGGGACCGACGAAGTTCCCGCCGACGAGCGCGAGCACGAACGCTGCCATCGACGTGTAGCCGTCGGCCTGCTGCTCGGTGCGGGCCAGGCCGCACACGAAGGTCGCGACGCCGGCGATCGCCGCCACGGTGGCGGTCATCGTCACCACCACCGCGATCGGGGACCCCCACGGCGCGCCGAACACGAGCTCGGTCACGGCCCACACCGTCAGGAACCCGCTGAGGCCGAGCACCGAGACGGCGAGCACCTTGCCGCCGACGATCGCGGACGGCGCGGCTGACGACGCCAGCATGCGCGGCACGACGCCGTTCGCTCGCTCGGCCACGATGCTGCGCGCGGCGAACGACACCGTGAAGAACAGGAACATGATCGACATCGCCACGCCGAAGAATGCCGCCGGATCGAGCGACGTGCCGCTGGGCTCCACCCGAGCGATGACGGTGTCGGTCGGATCGACGAAAGTGGCCAGATCGGCCGGCGCGACCTGGGCGCCGAGCACGCTCGCGGTCGCTGCTGCGAGCACCCTGGATTCGAGGCCCGCCGCGAACTGCCGGGCCACCGAGGCAGCGATCTCGCCCGACACCTGTCCGTCGGGATCGCGGACCACCTCGAGTGTCGCGCCGCCGCCGCCGACGACGGCGTCGCCGAACCCGGCCGGGATCACGATGGCGGCATCGACGTCGTCACGGTCGACCGCCGCCCGTACCGCGGCTGCGTCGGCGTCGGGATCGAGGGCGACGAAAGTGACCGGGTCGTCCTCGCCGGTGCGGCCGTCGGCGTCGAGCAGGCCGGCGACGAAGCCGGCGGTCACGTCACCGCGGTCGGCGTCGACCACGCCCACGGTGATCGACAGCGATGACGTGCCACCGAGGAGCACGCCGAACACGACCGCGAGCACGACGGGGCCGACGAACGCGGTGACGATCGCCGACCGGTTCCTCATCCGTCGACGCAGTTCGACCTGCGCGACGAGGAACCATGCGGGCCGCGCCGGCGTCGGGCGTGTGCTCGCGCTCATTCGACCCGGTCCCGCAAGGCCTTGCCGGTGAGGTGCAGGAACACCGCTTCGAGGTTCGGCTCGCGCACCTCGATGCCGGTGATCGTCACGCCGGCCGATGGCGCCGCGGCGACCAGCGCGGCGAGCACGCCGGCGGCGTCGTCGCTGGAGACGTGCAGCTCGCGTTCGGCCGCCTGGACGTCGATCACGCCCGCCATGGTGCGGGTCAGTTCGGCGAGTCGGTCCATCGACCCGTCACCCCGGACCACGAGGCGGTCGTGCTGGCCAACCCGTTCGACGAGTTCCCGACGCGTTCCCTCGGCGATCAGGCGGCCCCCGTCGATGATGCCGACGCGATCGCACAAGCGCTCGGCCTCCTCCATGTAGTGCGTGGTGTACAGCACCGACATGCCGGCCGCGCTCAGTCGCTCGATGCTCTCGAGGATCTGGTTGCGGCTCTGAGGATCGACCCCTGCGGTCGGTTCGTCGAGCACGAGCAGGCGCGGTTCGTGCAACAACCCGACCGCGATGTTCGCCCGCCGTTGCATGCCGCCCGAGTAGGTGCCGATCCGATCGCCGGCCCGATCGGCGAGGCCCACCAGGTCGAGCGTGGCGCCGATCCGCCGGGCGAGTTCGGCGCCGCGGAGACCTTGGAGGCCGCCGAAGAAGCGCAGGTTCTCGGTCGCGCTCAGGTCGTCGAAGAGTGCGATCTGCTGGGGGACGAATCCGAGCACCCGTTTGCCGTCGTGGTCCTGGCCCGTCACTCGATGGCCGGCGATCTCGACGGTCCCGGCGTCGGCCTCCAGGATCCCGGCGATCATCGAGATGGTGGTGGTCTTGCCAGCGCCGTTCGGCCCCAGCAACCCGTACGTCTCCCCGGGCGCGATCTCGAAGCTCACCCCGTCGACGGCCGTGCGGTCGCCGAAGCGACGGACGAGGCCCTCGCAGCGCAGGAGCGGGCCGAGCGTCGGTGCCGCGATTCCGACGGGCCCGGCCTGTGCGTCGTGTCCCTCGTGTGCGTACTGGCCGACTTCGTTCACGGCGACTCCTTCGATCGGGACCTGCTCGACAGAATGGAGAGTAACACTCTCCGTTCGGACATCACCCCACCGGGTCCGCCATGGCGGCGGCCGATAACGTCTCATCGTGACCAGGATCGTTCCTCACTCCGATCCCGATGTCGATCAGACGTTCGATCAGACGCTCGATCACACGCTCGCGGGGGCGCTCGCGTCCCTTGAGTCGATCCTGAGCGACCTCGGCACGGTGGTCGTGGCGTTCAGCGGTGGCGCCGACTCGGCGTTCCTGGCGGCGGTGGCCCATCGGGTGCTCGGCGACCGAGCGCACGCGGTCACGGCCGTGTCGCCGTCGCTCGCCGGCGACGAGGAGGTCGAATGTCGCCGCCTCGCCGCAGAGTGGGGACTGCGGTGGACGCCCGTGACGACCCACGAGATGGAGCGCGCGGCCTACCGCACCAACGACATCGACCGCTGCTACCACTGCAAGGCCGAGTTGATGGACGTCGTCGTGCCCATCGCGACCGCCGAGCGAGCCGTCGTGATCCTCGGTGTCAACCTCGACGATCTCGGTGACCACCGACCCGGTCAACGTGCTGCCTCCGAACAGGGTGCCCGGTTCCCCCTCGTCGAGGCGGGCTTCACCAAGCAGATGCTGCGCGAGGCGTCGCGCAGCCTCGGCCTGCGCACGTGGGACAAGCCGGCCGCGGCCTGTCTCGCCAGCCGCGTCCCCTACGGCACGGAGGTGTCGGTGAGCCTCCTCGGACAGATCGACCGCGCGGAGGCCGGTCTGCGCCGGCTCGGCTTCGCCGAACTGCGGGTGCGCCACTACGGCGACACGGCGCGGCTCGAGGTGCCGCCGGCCCGTTTCGCCGACGTCATCGATCGGCGCGAGGAGGTCGTCGCCGCC
>JBILUM010000564.1:0-2769 GCA_044370995.1 Ilumatobacteraceae bacterium
CTCGTCGCGAACTTCAACGACGCGATGCCGTCGCGCAGGATGCAGCGAGCCGTCGAGTAGTCGTCGAAGCCCTCGGAGTACATGAGGTTCTTGATCGCGACGCCCCACCCGATGCCGCGGCGAATGTGGCTGCGGTCGGCCGTGAGGCCTGCGCCACCGGGCAGACGCATCGGGTCGCCGTCGTGGCCGCCCACCGGCTCGTCGGGCAGCGGCAGCGCAGCGGTCTCGAGGATGCAGCGGGCGACGGGGGCGACGTTCTCGATCACCTGGCCGGTGATGAGGCGGTCGCCGGTCTCCATCGCGTTGCGCAGGCGGATCTCCACCGGATCGAGGCCGCAGGCAGCAGCGAGACGGTCCATCTGACCCTCGTGGGCGAAGCAGGCCTGCACCACACCGAAGCCGCGCATGGCCCCGCACGGCAGGTTGTTGGTGCGCACCGCCCAGCCGTCGACCACCGCGTTGTCGCACTTGTACGGGCCCTGCGTGTGGGTGACCGCGTTGATGAGCACGGCCGACGACGTCGACGCGTACGCCCCGCCGTCCATCACGAACCGGGCCTCGATCTTCACGATCTTCCCGTCGACGGTGGCGTGGTGACGCATCCAGATACGTGCCGGATGGCGGTGCACGTGGCCGAGGAAGCTCTCCTCCCGGCTGTACGCGATCCGCACGGGACGACCGGAGCGCAGCGCGAGCAGGCACGTGTGCACCTGGAGGCTGATGTCCTCGCGGGCGCCGAACGCGCCGCCGACGCCGCCCAGGGTGAGCCGCACCTGTTCGTCGTCGAGACCGAGGCATGCGGCGATCTGATGGCGATCCTCGTGGAGCCACTGCGTGGCGACGTACAACTCGACCCCGGCACCGCCCGGATCGGGGATCGCCAGCGCCGCTTCGAGGCCGAGGAACGCCTGGTCCTGCATGCCGATCTCGTAGTCGCCCTCGACCACCACCTCACCGGTGACCGACGTGTCGCCCCTCACGATGCGCTGGTGGCGGAAGACGTTGCCGTCGGGGTGGATCGGCGGGAAGCTGCCGTCGACCGAACGCTCGGGGTCGGTGAGCGGCTCGAGCACCTCGTACGTCACCACGATCGCCTCGAGCGCCCGCCGGCAGGTGTCGGGGTGGTTCGCCGCGACCGCGGCGACGGGCTCGCCGACGAACCGCACGTACTCGATGGCGAACACGGGTTGGTCCTGCGAGATCAGCCCGTAGGTGGGCTTGCCCGGCACGTCGGCGGCCGTGATGATCGCCTCGACGCCGTCGATCTTCCACGCCGCGGAGAGATCGATCGACACGATGCGGGCATACGGATGCGGCGACCGGAGCGTGGCACCCCAGAGGAAGCCGTCAGCCGACAGATCGCCCGAGAACGCGAACGAGCCCTGCACCTTCGCCACCCCGTCGGGTCGAGCGGGGCTGTCGCCGAGGCGTCCGGTGATCGTCGGATCGGCGACCGACCCGGGCGCGACAGGAGCGGTCGCGCTCACGACGCCAGCTCCGGCGAGCTCGCGGCGTCGCTGCGCCGGGCGACCGACACCCGCTGCACCGCGTCGATGATCCGGCCGTAACCGGTGCACCGGCACACGTTGCCCGACAGCTCCTCGCGGATCTCGTACTCGCTCGGCTCGGGCGATCGACCGAGCAGCGCGTGCGTGGCCATGATCAGACCCGGCGTGCAGAACCCGCACTGCACGGCACCGGCGTCGACGAAGGCCTGCTGCACGTCGCTCGGCGCTCCCACCGGGGCGATGCCCTCGATCGTGACGATCTGTTGGCCGACCGCTGCGGCAGCGAGCACCAGGCACCCGCACACCAGCTCGTCGTCGATCAACACGCTGCAGCTGCCGCACTCGCCCTGCTCGCATGCGCCCTTCGAGCCCATCAGGCCGAGGCGCTCGCGCAGCACGTAGAGCAGGCTCTCCCCCACCCACGCGTCGCTGACGTCGCGGTCCTCGCCGTTGACGTGCAGCGTGTAGATCTGGTTCGTGCCCACGGCGGGTGTGCCGGCCGTCGCGTCGCTCATGACTCGCCTCCTGGGGTGCCGCCGGGGAACGCTCGCACCAGCAACCGCCGGGCGAGCACCTCGATCGCTCGGCGGCGGTACGCCGCGCTCGACCGGTGGTCGTCGATCGGCCGCGCCGCACGGCCGGCCGCTGCGCCGAAGGCCTCGACCGCGGCGGCGTCGATCGTGCCCGTCTCGAAGTCGGCCGCGGCGACCGCCAACGCCTCGGCCTCGGGGGCACGCAGGATGACCGGACCGACCGAACCGAGCGCGAGCCGGACGCTGCGGCCGGGGACATCGACCGCCAGACAGGCGCTTACGGTCGCGATCACCATCGCATTGCGCACCCCGACCTTGGCGTAGCCCTGGTATCCGGTGAGCACCGGGATCGTCACACCGGTGATGAGCTCGCCCGGCTGCAGCACGGTGCGCTTCGGTCCAGTCGCGAAGTCGGCGAACGCGACGTCGCGCCGACCGGCGAGCGATGCCAGATGCACCACCGCGTCGAGCGCTGACAGCACCGGCAGGCCGTCACCTGCCGGCGACGCGGTACCGACGTTGCCGCCGATCGTCGCCGCATTGCGGATCTGGGGTGAACCGACCGTGCGAGCCGCCTGCGCGAGCGCAGGTGCGAACAACGCCAACGGTTCGGCAGCCAGTTCGGCATACGTGACGGCCGCACCGATGTGCAACGTGCCCGCCGTCGGGTCGTGACGCCACGACCGGAGCTCGCGCACCCGATTGACGCTCACCACCGCGTCCGTGCG
>JBILUM010000565.1:0-2765 GCA_044370995.1 Ilumatobacteraceae bacterium
CCGCCTCGGCCAAGCGACTCCTCCGCCGTGACGTCGGCCCGGAGGAGATCGCCGAGGTGGTCAGCGCCTGGACCGGCATCCCGGTGACCAGGCTCGTGGAGAGCGAGCGGGCCAAGCTGCTCGTGCTCGAGGACCGGCTCCACCAGCGCGTGGTCGGCCAGGACGAGGCGGTCGAGGCGGTGAGCGACGCCGTGCGCCGCAGCCGCTCGGGCTTGCAGGATCCCAACCGGCCGATCGGCTCGTTCATCTTCCTCGGGCCCACGGGGGTGGGGAAGACGGAGCTCTGCAAGGCGCTCGCCGAGGTGCTCTTCGACAGCGACAGCGCGATGGTCCGCCTCGACATGAGCGAGTTCATGGAGAAGCACACGGTGTCGCGCCTCATCGGCGCGCCGCCGGGCTACGTCGGCTACGAGGAGGGGGGGCGGCTCACGGAGGCGGTCCGCCGGCGTCCCTACTCGGTGGTGCTCCTCGACGAGATCGAGAAGGCCCATCGCGACGTGTTCAACGTGTTGCTGCAGGTGCTCGACGACGGCCGTCTCACCGACGGCCAGGGGCGCACGGTCGACTTCACCAACGTCGTCATCGTGATGACCTCGAACCTGCCAGGCGATCCGCTCGGCTTCTTCAAGCCCGAGTTCATCAACCGCGTCGACGAGATCATCCGGTTCCGGGCGCTCACCGAGGCCGACCTGCAGCACATCGTGGGCATCCAGCTCGGCTCGCTGCGACGGCGCATGGCCGACCGCAGGATCACCCTCGAGGTCACCGAGACCGCGATGCACCACCTCGCCCACGAGGGGTACGACCCGAGCTTCGGCGCCCGGCCGCTGAAGCGGGTCATCCAGCGCGAGATCAGCGACCCGGCCGCGGTGCTGATCCTCGAGGGCAAGGTCGGCGACGGCGACACCGTCACCGTCGACGTGGTCGACGGCCGGCTCACAGTCCAGAGCTGACCTGCTCGGTGCCGATCTCCGCCCTCGGATCTCCGCGCCTGACCTCCGCCCGGAGGAGCCACGGCGCGCGCTGTCAGACTGGCTGCGACCGCGAGCGAAGGGGGAGCTGCCATGGCGTATCGGGTGGTGCAGTGGGGGACGGGCAACGTCGGCAGGATGGCGATGGAGGCCGTGCTGTCGCGGCCGGACATGGAACTCGTCGGGTGCCACGTCACGTCGCCGGCCAAACACGGCCTCGACGTGGGCGAGCTGCTCGGTCGTGAGCCGATCGGGGTGCGCGCCACGAACGACCTGTCGGCGATCGAGGCGCTCGAGGCGGACTGCGTGCTGCACATGCCGTTGCCGTCCGCACAGGTGAACGTCGACGACCCTGGTCACGACACCGACGTCTTGTGCGCACTCCTCGCGAGCGGCAAGAACGTGGTGACGACGGTCGGGTACGTGCACCCGCGCAGCTACGGTGAGGACGTCCACGCGCGGCTGCGGGCGGCCTGCACCTCCGGCCACACGTCGCTGCACGGCACCGGGCTCAACCCCGGGTTCCAGGCCGAGCTCGTGCCGCTGGTGCTCAGCGGGCTGTGCCGTCGCATCGACCGCGTGCTCGTGCGCGAGTCGAGCGAGTTCTCCCGTTATCCGTCCCCGCAGGTGATCATGGGGATGATGGGCCTCGGCAAGGAGCCGGACGACTACCGGGCCCACAGCGCCCGCTACCGGGCGTGGCTGTCGGGGCTGTTCACCGAGAGCGTGCTGCTCGTCGCCGACGGCCTCGGTGTCGAGCTCGACGAGGTCGCGGTGGAAGAGGAGACCGAGCTCGCAGAGGAGACCTTCGAGATCGCCGCCGGGACCATCGCCGCGGGCACGGTGGCCGCGCAGCGCTGGATCTGGGCGGGCCGGCGCGACGGGCGCGGCGTGATCCGGCTCGAGGCGATCTACAAGGCTCGTCCGGACGTGGCCCCCGAATGGACCAGCCCGGCGTGGGTGACCCGCATCGACGGCGAACCGCGCATCGTGCTCGAGGCCGACCGGTGGCTGACCAACGGCCTGCTCGCGACGGCGATGCACGCCGTGCACGCGGTGCCCGTCGTCTGCGACGCGTCGCCGGGCGTGAAGACGTTCCTCGACCTCCCGCTGATCGTCGGCCGCCACACCGTCGCCTGACACGTCGTGGGGAAGCACGGTTCGCTCGCCGGCTGACGGCACCTGCTGCGTAGTGTCGGCGGCGATGGATCCCGACGGCCCGTGGTCGAGCTTCGAGCCGCTCGGCGTGGCCGACGGCCCCGACGCACCACCCCCGCGAGCGGTGATCGACCCGAACACCGACCACGGATGGCTGCGTCGGATGTGGCCGCTCGTCGCGGCCAGGCGCGTCCGGTTCTTCGGCGCCCTGCTCGCCGCGCTGGTGGCGATGGTGGCCGGCGTCCTCATCCCGCGCATCACGATGGACGCGATCGACCAGGGGTTGCGCGACCGCAGCCGGGCGCTCGAGGACTTCGTGTGGATGCTGGCCGGCGTCGCCCTGCTGCGCGCCGTGCTCACCTACTGGTACCGCTCGACGCTGTACACCGTCGCGTACGACCTCGAGAGCGACCTGCGCTCCACCATGTTCGGTCACCTCACGCGGCTCGACTTCGCGTTCTACGACCGTGTGCAGGCGGGTCAGCTCATCTCCCGCGCCAACTCCGACATCCGGTCGGTGCAGATGTTCCTCACGTTCGCCCCGCTGATCTCGCTCAACCTGGTGAGCTTCGCGATCGCGCTCGTGCTGATGCTGTCGATCCACGTCGGCCTCACGCTCGTCGCCGTAGCGACCCT
>JBILUM010000032.1:0-10259 GCA_044370995.1 Ilumatobacteraceae bacterium
ACGCCCGGGTTCATGATCCCGGCGGGGTCGAGCGCCTGCTTGATCGCCCGCATGGTGGCGAGCTCGCCGGCCGACCGGTTCATCGGCAGCCACCTCGCCTTCGCCGTGCCGATGCCGTGTTCGGCGCTGATGCTGCCACCGCACGCCACCACGTACCGATAGACCTGCTCGTCGAGTGCGTCGGCGTCGGGGGCCGCTCCGGTGACGTTGACGTGGATGTTGCCGTCGCCCACGTGACCGAACTGCCACGTGACCGCGTCGGGCTCGACCGTGCGCACCACCGACGGCACCGTGGCCATGAACTCGGCGAGCCCGGCGATCGGCACGGTGACGTCGAACTTGTGGGGCACGCCGACGGTGTTGATCGCCGCTGTGTGCTCCTCCCGATAGCGCCAGAGCACCGCACGCCTGGCCGCGTCGTGTGCGACAGCGACGTCGACCACACCTGTTGCATCTGCAACGGCCTCTGCGAGCAGATCGGTGGGATCGCTGTGCGCAGCGACCTCGACGAGGACGTACGCGGGACACGGGTGTTCGAACGGCAGCGAGTAGCCGAAGGCCCTGGCGACGAGCGCCACGCCGTCGTGCAGAACGATCTCGGCCGCGTCGAGTACGTCGAGCGAGGAGCGCCAGCCCGATACCGCGGCGATCGCCGACGCCAGCGACTCGAACGCGACGAACGCCGTGACGGTGTGTTCATGCGCCGGGACGAGTCGGAGTCGTGCCGCCGTCACCACGCCCAGCGTGCCCTCGCTGCCGCAGAGCAGGCCTGCCAGGTGATAGCCGGTGTTGTCCTTCACCAGGCCCGACAGCCGGCTGACGATCTCGCCGGTCCCCAGCACGGCTTCCACGCCCAGCAACTGCTCGCGGGAGCCGCCGTAGCGGAGCACGTTGATGCCGCCGGCGTTGGTGGCGATCGAGCCGCCGATCGTGGCCGTGCCTCGTGCCCCGAAGTCGACCGCGTACCGGAGTCCCGCCGATGCAGCCGCCCGCTGGACCGCCTCGACGGTCGCACCCGCACCGACGGTGATCTGCTTCGCCGCCACGTCGACGTCGCCCACGTGGTCGAGGCGGCGGAGGTCGAGCACCAGTTCGCCGGCGAGCGGCACACCGCCGCCCACCATCCCGGTGTTGCCGCCCTGGGGCACGACCGCGATGCTGTGGCGTCGGCACACGTCGAGCACAGCCGCCACCTCGGCGGTATCGGCGGGACGCACCACCGCCGGCGTCGAGCCGCGGAACCGCCCGGTCCAGTCGACCTCGTGCGAGGCCACGACATCGCGATCGGTGACCACGTACGCGAGGCCGACGACGTCGACCAACTCGCGCAGCACCGCATCCACATCGGCGACCGTATCCGTCATCGGTTCTGGTCGCGCAGCTTCTCGCCGGGCGGGACGATGCGCGACCAGAACGATGGAACGGTGATCGTCAGCGGATCAGTTCGAACTCGTCGGGGACGATCTGCTTGGTGCGCCGCCAGTACTCGAGCAGCGTGAACGGCCAGTTCTGGGCGACGCGACCGTGCTCGTTCTTGTACCAGCTGTTCACCGGGCTCCAGCCCCACGCCATCGCCCGGTTCTCGGCGTCGACGGCGGCGTTGAACTCGTCATGGACGTCGCGCTTGACGACGATGGCCGCAGCGTCGTTGGCGAGCACCTCGCGCACGAGGCCGAGGATCATCCGCACCCCGCACTCGCTGAAGTAGATGATGCTGCCGTTGATGACGATGTTGGTGTTGGGTCCGTAGAGGCACCAGAAGTTCGGGAAGCCCGGGATCGACACGCCCAGATAGGCGCGGGCGTCGCCGGCCCACTGCTCGTGCAGGTCGACACCGGCCTGGCCGGTCACCTGCATCGGCGTGAGGAACTTCGACGCCTGGTACCCGGTGCCGTAGATGATGACGTCGGCGTCGACGTGCGACCCGTCGGCCATCGCCACACCGGTGGCGTCGACGCGAGCGATGCCGTCGGTGCGCAGCAGCACGTTGTCGCGCTTGAGGGTCGTGGCCCAGATGCCGTTGTCACGCACCGCACGCTTCGCGCCCGGCGGGTAGTTCGGGATCACCTGCTCCAACAGGTCGGGACGACCGGCGAACTGCTCGCGGTAGTACTCGAGCAGCATCTGCTTGCCGAACTCGCTGATCTCGTTCACCGAGGAGCCGTCGCCCTGCCAGTTCGGGTCGACGCGCACGCTCTCGAGCGCCCCGTCGCCCATCCGCCAGAAGATGGCGAACCGGTTGAGTTCGCTGTACGTGGGCACGTGGCCGTAGAGCCAGCGCAGCCCTGGTGCGATCTCGTCGTGGTAGTCGGGCGTCGGTGCGATCCACGGTGGCGTGCGCTGGAACACCGTCACGTGCCCGGCGACCTTCGCGACCTCGGGGATGAACTGCAGTGCGCTCGCACCGGTGCCGATCACCGCGACCCGCTTGCCGGTGAGGTCGAGATCGTGGCGCCATTCGGCCGAGTGGAAGTACTCGCCGCCGAAGTCCGCGATGCCGTCGATGGTGGGCCACAGCGGCCGGTTCAGCTGGCCGACCGCGGAGATGACCGCATCGCCGGTGATGGTCTCGGCGACGCCGTTGCGCAGGTAGTGCACGGTCCACTGCTTGGTCTCGTCGTTCCAGGCGGCCGACTGCACGGCGCTGCCGGAGCGAATGTGCGGCCGGACGCCGAAGGCCTCGGCGCAGTCGCGGAAGTACTGCTCGAGCACCCCTTGTGGCGAGTAGTGGAACGGCCAGTCGTGGCGCTGCGCGAACGAGTAGCTGTAGTTGTGGTTCGGGTTGTCGACACGGCATCCCGGGTAGACGCTCTCGTGCCACGTGCCCCCGACGTCGTCGTTCTTGTCGAGGATCGTGAACGACACGCCGGCCTGCTGCAGGCGGTGGGCGGACAACAGCCCCGACATGCCCGAGCCGATGATGACCACGTGGAACTCGCGCCCGGGCGCGACCTGCGAGAGGTGCCATCCCGGTGCGCGGCGATCCTCGCCGCGATAGGCGAGTTCCTCCTCCACCAAGGGCAGGTACTCCCCCATCGGCGCGCCGCCGACGATGTACTCGAGGATCTGCTGCAGTTCGGCGTCGCTCGGCACCGGAGCCGGTCGACACCCGCCGTCGCGGTAGGCGCACAGCACGCGCAGCGCGGTCGCACGGATCTCGGCCTGCTGCTCGTCGGTGAGGCCACCCTGCGGCATCCCCATCAACAGAGGGTCGGGTCGCAGGTGCGGCGCGAGCAACGACAGGTCACCGGTCAGATACGCGAGCGCCGGCAACAGGGGCGGCAGCTCCGCCTGTTCGAGCGCAGCGCGGATCTCGTCGTCGGTCTCGGTGATCGGCACCACACCGTGCAGGAACGGGCTCGGCGAGGCGGTGACGTCGATCCCCGAACTCGGACCCGTCACGCGTCGACACCCTTCGGCGCCTGCTGGCTCATGAAGCCGAACATGTAGCCCGCAACCCGGCGCATCTGGATCTCCTCGGCGCCTTCGGTGATGCGGTAGCGGCGGTGGTGGCGGTAGATGTGCTCGAAGGACTTGTGGCGGCTGTAGCCCATGCCGCCGTGCACCTGCATGGCCCGGTCGGCGGCTTCGCAGCAGAGCCGGTTGGCCCAGTAGTTGCACATCGAGACCTTGTCGCTCTGGCTGAACGCGCCGTACTTGTCCATCGACCAGGCGGTCTTGTGGATGAGCGCGCGCAGCATCTCGCACTGGGTCTGCAGTTCGACGAGCGGGAACTGGATCGCCTGGTTGCTGGCGAGCGGCTTGCCGAACGGCTTGCGCTGCTTCGCGTACTCGACCGACTCGTCGATGCAGTACTGCGCGGCGCCGAGGCTCGACGCGGCCTGGCGGATTCGGTTCTCGTTGAAGAAGTGCTGCACGACCTGCAGGCCCTTGCCCTCGCCACCGAAGATCGCGCTGTGCGGCACCCGCACGTCGGTGAGCCGGATGTGCGCGTGATCGGTGGGCATGTTGAACGTCCACAGGTACTCGAGGATCTCGAAGCCGGGGCTCTTGGTGGGCACCAGGAACGCGGTGATGCCGCCGCCGTCGCCGGCCTTGCCGCTGGTGCGCGCCATGATCATGTCGTACTGCGCCTTGTGGATGCCGGTGTTCCAGGTCTTCTCACCGTTGATGATCCACTCGTCGCCGTCGCGGACCGCAGTGGTCTCCATGTGCGTGGCGTCGCTGCCGTGGTTCGGTTCGGTGATGCCGAACGCGAACCCCTTGCGTCCCTCGGCGAGGTCGTCGATCCACTCGGCCTTCTGCTCGTCGGTGCCGTAGGCGATCATCAGCAGCAGGCCGACGTTGTTGCCGACGATCGAGTGCTCGTTCTGCAGGTCGTTGTGGAGGCCGAGCCCCTTGCGGGCGAAGTGCTCGCGGATCACGGCCATGCCGAGGTTCGTGCCGTTGCGACCGCCGTACTGCTCCGACAGCGGGTAGCGGTAGTGGCCGGCCTCGTCGGCGAGCCGCTTGGCCTTGCCGAGCAGCTGCTCCCACTCCTCGTTCGGGAGACCCTGGTTGTCCCAGTCGGTGCGGGCGTCCTCACGACGATGGTCGAAGAAGCGGATGTTGTCGTCGGCGTTCTCGAGCGGCTTGATCACCCGCTCGATGAACTCGTCGAGCTCGACGAGATAGTCGGACAGTTCCTGCGGCAGATCGAAATCCATGCCGTGAGCATTCTCCTCGACGCCGGGTCGGGACGAGCCGGACGGACCGGCCGTACGGCGGGGGCACCTTCGTCCTGGCGTGGCAGACTTCGGGCATGACCGCAACCTTCACGCGCATGGACCAGTCGACCGCCGAGGAATGGGCGGTCATCGGGGCCGAGACCAGCCGCAACCAGGGCCGGGTCGCCGACCGGATCCTGATGCTGCTCGAGTCGCTGGCCGACATCACCGACGGCTTCGCCACCGACCAGCTCACCCACTGCCTCCAGACCGCGACGCTCGCCGAGCGCGCCGGCGCGGACGACGAGGTGATCGTCGCGTCGCTGTGCCACGACATCGGCAAGGCGATCAGCGTGCCGAACCACGGCGCGATCGCTGCCGAGATGCTGAAGCCCTATGTGCGTCCCGACGTGTTCCACATGATCAAGAACCACCAGGACTTCCAGGGCCGCCACTACTACGGCCACTTCGGGATGCGCACCGACCTGCGCGAGCAGTTCCGCGACGAGCCGTGGTTCGCCCTGTGCGAGCAGTTCACCGACGAGTGGGACCAGATCGCGTTCGATCCCGAGGGCGACACCGAGCCGCTCGCGCATTTCGAGCCGCTCGTGCGCCAGGTCTTCGCCCGCCCTCGCTCCTGAGCGGCGCCGGTCGAGGCCGCCCATCGTGTGGCCTCCGATCGGCGGTGTCGATCGGCGGTGTCGATCGGCCGTGTCGATCAGCCGTGTCGATCAGCCGTCCTCGATCAGCCGGCGGTGACCGCTTCGAGGGCGGTGGCGGCCAGCTGCACGCCTGATCGCGCTCGGATGGCGCCACCGATGTCGGCGAGCCGGGCACGCAGCGCCGTGTCGGCGAGCAGGCCGTCGATGGCCGCGGTGAGTTCGTCGTCGGTGAATTCGTACGTGCGCAGCCGGATGCCGAACCCGGTCTCGTGCACCCGCTGAGCGTTGTCGTACTGGTCCCAGAACAACGGCAGGACGATCATCGGCTTGCCGAAGTGGAAGCTCTCGGTCGTGGTGTTGTTGCCGCCGTGGGTGATCACCAGGTCGACGAGCGGCAGCACATTGGTCTGCGGCACCTGCTGCGCACCCCACATGTTGTCGGCCAGTTCGTACTCGTCGGCCTGCGGCCCCTTGCTCACGATGTACCGGTGCTTCGTCCGTCCGAGCACGTCGACCAGTCGGCGCATCAGGTCGACGTCGGCCGAGCCGAGCGAGCCGAGCGACAGGTAGATGAGCGCACCCTCGCCGTCGCGGAGCTGCTCGGGCACCTCGAACGCCTGGTCGGTGGCGCGGACCGACGAATCGAGCCGGGTCCAGGTGCGATCGAGCGGGCGACGCTCGGTGTAGTCGACGACCTCCGGGTAGAGGTACAGGTTGAGGTGCTCGCTGGAGTGGATGAAGTCGAGGTCGGGCAGCCCGGGGGCGCCGCACGAGCGGACCCACTCGTCGTAGGCCTGCCACATCGGCCGGTGCGTGCGGTCGTACTCGGCACGGAACTCGTCCCAGCCGGTGCGGTCGTCGCTCGCGTAGCCGCTGAACACGGGAGGCACGTCGGGCCCGCGGACCTCCAACGGGTTGCAGCTCGCCATGCGCACGAACGGCACACCGCCGGTGAGCAGCGCCGGGAAGCAGTTCACGTTGTCCTCGATGATCACGTCGGGCCGCTGCCGGGCGATGATCTCGCGCAGCTGCGGCTCGCAGTACATCGCCCCGTCGATCAGCGCCTGCCAGGTGGGCTGCACGAACGTCGTGAGCTGCTCGATCGTCGGCTTGCGGAACTCCGGCGCGGTGTCGCGGATGAAGTCGGTCCAGAACTGCCCGGCCGACTGCTCGGGGGCATCGGCCGGGGGCGGCTCCGACAGGTGCACGAGGTCCTCGACGAAGCCGAGGGTCTCGAGCCGTCCTTCCCACGAGGCCTCCGCCGCGAACACGACCGTGTGCCCCCGGCGGCGGAGCTCGTTGCCGATGCCGATGCAGTTGTTCGTCGGCCCGTACGCGCTCTCGGGCATGAAGAGGAACGTCTTCGCGGTCGTGTCGGCCATGGTCGGGGTGTCTCCTGCGGTGAGTGGTCTTGTCGGGTCGGGCGGTCAGGGCGTGGTCGTGCGGGGTCGTGCGTGGTCAGGGTGTGTCGGCCAGCGGGACGCCGGCGTCGCCGGCACCCCACCCGTAGGCCATCTTGTGGATCTCGAGGATGAGGAACGACTCGGTCGACAGCACACCCTCGATCGACTGGATGCTGTCGATGAGCAACTCCTGGAAGTGTTGCGTATCGCGACAGACGAGTTCGACCAGGGCGTCGTACTGGCCGGCGACCGCGGCGACGTAGCTGGTCTCGGCGAGCTCGCCGAGCGCGGCACAGACCTGGCGCACCGATCCGGGCGCGACGCGCACGCCCACCATCGCCATCAGGTCGAAGCCGAGCTTCAGCGGGTCGGCGATGCCGACCACCTGCAACACGCCGGCGCGCTCCATGCGCTGCACCCGGTAGCGGACCACCGACTCGGCGACGTCGACCTCCTCGGCGATCGACGAGAACGCCCGGCGACCGTCGGCCTGCAGCGCAGCGACCACGCGTCGATCGATCGCGTCGAGCGTGTGCGAACCGGTCGCCGCTGCGCCCCGACGGGACGGCACGGCAGCGCCATCGGCGGTCCCCGACCTGCGCGGATTCTGCGGATTTCGCAACCCTCACCCCGACTTCCTGCGTATTCGTCGATCGGGATGATAGTCGCGTGCCGCTTTCCGCGAATCGCCTCCCGGCGATCGACTACGTTGGCGAAACGGCACCGCGCGTGGGTGCCGTTCATCCGGGGAGGACTCATGGTTCGTTCACGCAGGCGTGCGGTGGCAGCGTTCGGCGCTGTCGCCCTGATGGTGGTCGCTGCTGCTTGCGGCGGCGACGACGAGGACGGGGCGAGCGACGCGCTCGACCCCGATGCCGACCTGTCGGCACAGACGCTCACGATCTCGAACTGGGACGCCTACACGCCCGAAGGGCTGATCCCGGCGTTCACCGAGGAGTTCGGCACGGAGGTGAACCTCACCACCCACGCGACCAACGAGGACATCGTCGGCAAGCTGCTGCAGAGCGACGGCGAGGGCTTCGACGTGGCGTTCGTGTCGGCCCAGTTCGCCCAGCAACTGAACGAGGCCGGCCTGCTCGCCACCCTCGACGACAGCCTCATCCCGAACCGTTCGAAGCTCGCCCCCGAGGCACTCCAGCTGAAGACCGATCCGGGCCTCACGTTCTCGATCCCGTACACCTGGGGCACGACCGGCCTCTGCTATCGGTCCGACCTGGTGTCGGAGGCTCCCGACAGCTGGATGGACCTGCTGCGTCCCTCCGAGGACCTCGTCGGCAAGACCACGATGCTCGCCACCGATCGGTGGCTGCTGTTGCCCGCGCTGAAGGCGCTCGGCTTCTCGGCCAACTCGACCGACGCCGACGAGCTGGCCCAGGCGAAGGATCTGTTGATCGAGGCGAAGGGCACCCTGCTCGCGTACGACGACACGACGTTCTACAGCCGCCTCGTGAGCGGCGAGGCCGCCCTCGTCGAAGCGTGGGACGGCTGGTGCAACTACGGCATCGCCGAGAACGCCGACATCCAGTTCGTCGTGCCCTCCGAGGGCAGCGACGTGTTCATCGACACGATGGTCATCCTGAAGTCGTCGAAGAACAAGGAAGCCGCGCACGCCTTCCTCAACTGGGTGCTCGAGCCGACGAACCACGTCCAGGTGGCCGAGCTCGTGCTGTACAAGGTGCCGAACCCCGAGGCGATGGCGCTGCTCGACCCGGCCGTGGTCGAGCAGTTCCCCAACCTCGGCACGTCGTCGGCCGACCTGCTGAAGCAGGAGGAGCTCGTCGATCTCGGCGAGGCGACGTCGATCTACACCGACATCGTCACCGAAGTCGCCTCCAGCTGATCTCGACCTGAGACACGCAGCTGAGACACGCACCTGAGACGCGCACCGACCTGCCGGCCTGCCCGATGAGGACGCGATGACGAGCGAGACGGTGGTGAACGCCCCGAACCCGGGGCGTTCCCACCGGGCTCGCACCGCTCGACGCGAGCGGTTCGTCCTCCTCACGCCCGGCCTCGGGTACGCGGCGCTGTTCCTGCTCGTTCCGCTCACGCTGGTCGTCGTCTACTCGGTGCTCACCCCGGCCCGCTTCGGCGAGGTGCAGGGTCCGGTCACCCTCGACAACCTGCAGCGGCTCACCGAGTCGACCTACCGGCGGGTGATCTTCACGTCGATCCGCCTGGCCGCGATGGCCACGGTGATCGCCCTCGTCGTCGGCTATCCGGCGGCGTATGCGATCACCAGGCTGCCCTCGCGGTGGCGGACCGTCGCGCTCGTCGCGGTCGTGCTCCCCTTCTGGACCAACTTCCTGATCCGCACCTACGCGTGGATCGTGTTGCTCAACAACGAAGGGCTCGTCAACAAGGTGTTGCGCAGCTTCGGGTTCATCGACAGCCCGCTCGAGCTGATGAACAACCAGCCGGCGATCGTGCTCGGGTTGGTCTACGCGTATCTGCCGCTGATGATCCTGCCGTTGTACGCCTCGATCGAACGCCTCGACCCGCAGCTCGGCGAGGCGGCGACCAACCTCGGCGCGACCGGATGGACCCGCATCCGCACGATCGTGCTCCCGCTGACTGCGCAGGGTGCGCTCACCGGATCCTTGTTCGTGTTCATCCCCAGCCTCGGCAACTTCGTGGTGCCCGAGCTCCTCGGTGGCGGCAAGACCGCGACGATGGGCACCCTCGCTCGCGACCAGTACCTCAAGGCGCAGAACTGGCCCTTCGGTTCCGCGGTCGCGCTCGTCGTGCTCGTGCTGGTCGTCGTGATCGTGGCCGTGCAGACGGCGCTGGCCCGTCGGTGGAGCGCCGACCGATGAACCGGCTGTTGAAGCTCCACCTCGTGGCCGTCTACGGGTTCCTGTTCGTCCCCATCGCCGTGCTCGTCGTGCTCTCCTTCAACCGGAGCGGACTGCCGACCACGTGGGGCGGGTTCTCCACCAAGTGGTACGGCGAACTGGCCGACAACGGCGAGATCCGCGAAGGCCTGCGCAACACCCTCGTCGTGGCCACCGGCGCGACGGTGCTCGCGACGATCCTCGGCACGTTGCTGGCCGTCGGCATCCAGCGGTACGTCCGCAACCCGTTGCTGGAGGCCGCCATCCTGGCGCCCGCCGTGCTGCCCGACATCGTGCTCGCCGTGGGACTCCTCGTGCTCTACACGACCATCGACATGACGCTCGGGCTGCGCAGCGTGCTGCTGTCGCACACCCTGTTCTGCATGGCGTTCGTCACAGCGGTGGTACGGACCCGGCTCACCAACGTCGACCCGTCGCTCGAGGAGGCAGCACGTGACCTCGGCGACTCCGCGGTCGGCGCGTTCGTGCGGGTCACGCTGCCGGCGCTGTTGCCGGGCATCGTCGCCGGCGCGCTGTTGTCGTTCACGCTCTCGCTCGACGAGTTCGTGATCGCGTTCTTCACCAACGGCCCGACGACGCCGACGTTGCCGCAGGTGATCTACTCGAACGTGCGCTTCGGCGTGAAGCCCGACGTGAACGCGCTGGCGAGCC
>JBILUM010000566.1:0-2763 GCA_044370995.1 Ilumatobacteraceae bacterium
TGCCGCTCGAGGCCTACCGGTCCGACGAGGTGCTGGCCGCGGAACGGGCGGCAGTGTTCGCGACCGGGTGGACGTGCGTGGGTCGCACCGCCGATCTGATCCGGCCGGGAGACCACCTCACCGCCGAAGTGCCCGCTGGCGTCGACGCCGCGAACGCATCGGGCGCCACCTCCGGCGACGGCCACCGATCGATCATCGTCGTTCGCGACGACGGCGGTGCGCTCGTCGGCCATCACAACGTGTGCATCCATCGAGGTGCGCGGCTGCTCGACGGCTGCGGCCACGCCGGCCGGATCACGTGTCCGTACCACGCCTGGTCGTTCCGGCTCGACGGCACCCTCATCGGCGCGCCGTACATGTCCGAGCCCGGAAGCGACTCGAGGGCGTTTCGGCCCGACGGGCATCGGCTCGGTTCCGTGCGGTTGGAGGAGTGGGAGGGTTTCGTCTTCGCCACCCTCGATCCCGACGCTGCCCCGCTCGCACCGGGATTGGCGGGCCTGCAGCAGATCCTCCAGCCGTACCAGCTGGCCGGGTACGTGCCCGTGCACCAGCAGGTCGACGTGTGGCAGACCAACTGGAAGTTGCTGGTCGAGAACTTCATGGACGCCTATCACGTGTTCAAAGTGCACAAGGCCACCTTCGGCGCCGACGGCGACAACACCCTCGACACGGTGATGCACCCCGGTACCGACCACTGGGCACACCATGTGGTGGTGCACGAGGCCGGCGACGACATCGCCCACCCGACCAACACGTCGTTGACGGGCGATTGGCGCAAGACGATCCTGTTGGCGGCCGTGTTCCCCACCCACGTGATGCAGGTGCAGCCCGACTGGCTGTGGTACTTGCAGATCAGCCCGCTCGGCACCGATCGGGTGCGGATCCGGTGGGATGTGTCGGTGGCGCCCGAGATGCTGGCGGCCCAGGCCGACCCGGCCGACTACGTGGCGTCGTTGCTGGAGTTGCTGCACGCGGTGAACGCCGAGGATCGACCGGTGATCGAAGCCGTGCGTCGCACCGCCGACGGCCCGCAGTTCGAGCGGGGGCCGCTGTCGTACCTCGAGCGAAACGTGTACGACTTCGACCGCTTCATCGCCACGGCGCTCGCCCGGTTCGCGACCGGCAGTTGATCCGGTCGGCGACCGACCGAGGGGCTGACCGCGTCACGAGCGCAGGCGGGCACCGGTGGGGTCGTGGAATGCACGGGTCGACAGCGTGGCCGGCACCAGCTGTCCCGCGCAGTCGACCTCGATGCCTTCTGCGCTCACCGCGTCGGTCGTGACGATGCCGAGGCCGCAGGCCGCGCCGATCGTGTGGCCGTACGCGCCCGACGTCATCCGGCCGACGATGCGACCGTCGGCGAGGATCGACTCCCCGTGCAGCAACAGCGGCTCCGGGTCGTCGAGCCGCACGAACACCTGTCGATGGGTGCGTTCCCTGGTCGGGTCGATCGCGTCACGGCCGATGAAGCCGCCCGGCTTGTCGTGGGCGACGGTGAAGCCGAGACCGACCGTGTAGGGGTCGTCGATCGGCCCGATGTCGTGGCCCAGATGGCGATAGCCCTTCTCGACGCGCAACGAGTCGAGCGCGTGGTAGCCGGCCCGGCGCACACCCAGATCGGCACCCGCCGTCATCACGGTGTCGTACACATCGACCGCGCTGTCGGCGGTGGGGCACAGCTCGAAGCCGAGCTCGCCGACGAAGCTGATGCGGATGCACAGCAGCGTCGTGCGACCGACCTCGATGTGCTGCGCGGTGCCCCAGGGGAACGCCTCGTTCGACAGGTCGTCCGGGCTCGTCCGTTGAAGGAGCGTCCGGCTCGCGGGGCCCATCACGGCGATCGTCGCCAAGCCGGAGGTGGCGTCGAACACGCTGGCGGCGGTGCCGCGAGCGGCGTTGCGGAGCAGCGACATCGTCATCGTGTGCGACACGGTCGGTGTCACGACCAGGAACCGGTCGGCGGAGCGCCGGGTGACGGTGCCGTCGAGGTCGATGCCACCGCGCCGGTTGAGCATCAGCGTGTAGACGGCCCGCCCGACCGCGACGTCGAGATCCTGAGTGCACACCTGCTGGAGCACCTGCAGCGCGTCGGGGCCGGCGACCTCCACCTTCGTGAACGTCGAGAGATCGAACACCGCCACCGCCTCACGCGCCGCGCGGTGCTCGGCCGCCGAGTGCTCGAACCAGTTCTGCCGCCGATAGCTGTAGCGGTACTCGGCCACCTCGCCTGGCGGGGCGAACCAATTGGCCCGTTCCCATCCGTTGGTCTCGCCGAAGCAGGCGCCCGCGTCGGCCAGCCGGTCGTGCAGCGGCGTGCGGCGAGCACCGCGAGCGGTGCGCGGCTGCAGGAACGGCCAGTGCATCGCGTAGAGCCGGCCGAGGCCCTCCGCGGTGCGCTCGTGCAGGTATCGGCGCGTCGCCTGTTGGGGCGTGAAGCGACGGACGTCGAGCGCGGCCGCGTCGATGGTCGGGGCACCCTCGTGGATCCACTCGGCCAGCGCCCGGCCGGCCCCGCCCGCGTAGATGATCCCCTGGCTGTTGAAGCCGGCCGCGACGAACAGTCCGGCGACCTCGGCCGTCTCGCCGAGGCAGAAGTTGGCGTCGGGGGTGAAGCTCTCCGGTGCGTTGAGGAAGCGATCCCACGCCACGTCGCGCAGCACGGGCAACCGCTCCTCGGCCAGCTTCTGCACCGGGGCGAAGTGGTCCCAGTCGGCGTCGAACTCGCCGAACGCGAAGTCGGCCGCCAGCGAGCGCGGGTCGAGC
>JBILUM010000567.1:0-2759 GCA_044370995.1 Ilumatobacteraceae bacterium
CGTGATGCAGACCTTCAAGAGCGGTGAGGGTCTCGTGTTCGAGTTCCAGGGACCCGGCCGGGTGTGGACGCAGACCCGCAACCCGACGGAGTTCCTGGGCTGGATCAGCGCCATGCTCGGCACGTCCAACTCGGGCGCGGCGAGCCCGCTCGGTGGACTGTTCGGTCGCGACTGATGTCGGGAGCGCTCGCTGCGGCGAACGAGAACTTCGTCGATCTCGACGTCCACCTGTGGCAGTGGGGCGCGCTGCTCTCGTTCATCGCCCTGCTGTTGATCGTCGACCTCGTCGTGTTCCACAAGGAGGCCCACGACGTCGAGACCAAGGAAGCGGCGATCGAGTCGGTCATCTGGGTCTCGATCGGCCTCGCGTTCACCTTCGTGGTGTGGTGGGGGTTCAGCGGTGCCGCCGCCGGCGAGTACATCTCGGGCTACCTCATCGAGAAGAGCCTCAGCGTCGACAACGTGTTCGTGTGGGCGCTGATCTTCAGCTACTTCAAGGTGCCCGGCAAGTACCAGCACCGGGTGCTGTTCTGGGGCATCTTCGGTGCGCTCGTGCTGCGCGCCATCTTCATCTTCGCCGGTGTCGCGCTGATCGAGAAGTTCGAGTGGATCCTGTACTTCTTCGGGGCGTTCCTGCTGTACACAGCGTTCAAGCTGATCCGTGGTGACGAGGCGGAGATGGATCCGGGTTCGAGCCCGGTGCTGAAGCTGATCAAGAAGGTCGTCCCCTCGACCGACCAGATGGACGGTCAGAAGCTGTTCACCCGCATCACCGGCAAGCGGCTCGCGACGCCGCTGTTCGCTGTGCTGGTGCTGGTGGAGGCGACCGACGTGATCTTCGCGGTCGACTCCGTGCCGGCCGTGTTGGCAGTGAGTCACGAGCAGTTCATCGTGTTCAGCTCGAACGCGTTCGCGATCCTCGGCCTGCGCGCCCTGTACTTCCTGCTGGCCGACCTGCACGCCCGGTTCAGCTATCTGCAGGAGGGCCTCGCGATCATCCTGGCCTTCGTCGGCATCAAGATGATCATCGCCCAGAAGCCGATCGAGTACCACATCCCCACGTGGCTCTCGCTGCTCGTGATCGCCCTCGTGCTCACGGTGTCGATCAGCATCTCCCTGCGTGCGCCGGGCGAGCACGACACGATCGAGCTCGTGCCCGAGCCGGAGAAACTGCCGCCGCCGTCGGAGCGGTGACGGGTCGTCGAGCGGAACGGGTCTGCAGGTGAACGTCGGCATCGCCCTGCTCGGAGTCACGGGTGGCTTCGTGCTGGCCGTCGCACTGTCGGTGCAGGAGCGTCGCGAGCGAGCCCTCGACGCGTTGCTGCGTGAGCGGGGCACCGCGTCGACCGCCACCGTGACCTCGGTGGTGTCGGTCGGGCGTCATGCGGCGTTCCGTCAGGTGACCTTCGCCGTCGACAACGGCGGCACGTTCATGCAGACCTTCTCGTTCACCGAGATCGACCCGTTCGGTCTGATCGACGGCGCTCGGGTGCCGGTGCTGCACATGGCCGACCCGTCGACCGGCTCAGTGCGCGGACGGCTGGCACGTGCGTCGGTGCCGATGGGCCCGAGCCGGGTGCCGATCGCGGTCGGGGTGTTCATCGCGGTGCTCGGCGTCGCCGCTGCGCTGGTGGTGTGATGCCCGCCGACGATCCGCCGGCCGATCACGGCGGGCAAGTGCTGTCGCCGGTCGTCGTGCGGCGCCTTCTGCTCGGGCTCGAGGGCCCGTACGCCGACCCGCGCGTGGCGACCGATGCGCTCGACAACCTCGCCGTCCTGGTCGCCGAACTGGACGACGTCGGCCGTGGGCGCTTGGCGGCGAGCCTGCTCGCGCTGGTGGTCGATGACGACCCGGTGGTCGCAACGGGTGCCGCGATCGGGTGCGACTCGGTGCGTGACCAGCTCGATCCGGTCCCCCTCGAGGCGACGCTGTTCCTCGCCGACGCTCGGCTCGACCGAGTACCGGTCGGGTTCGCCTCGTCGCGCACCGACACGGTCCGGGGCGAGTTGGCCCTCGCTGCGGTGGGTGCCGTCGGTTCGCCGCGATCGATGGTCGAGCGGATCGTCGCTGCTGCGTCGCCGGCACGGCGATCGATGCTGGTCGCAGAGATCGCAGCGCGACGGCCGGCACTGGTGGTGTGGTGGGCGCGCGAGTGGGTCGGCCCTGACGACACGGGCGTGTTGGCCAGGCTGCCGAGGGCGTGGCAACGGATCGCCGTTGCGGGCGCGGTCCGACCGTGGTCGGCTGCCGCGGTCGAGCGCCTCGACGACATCGGTCGCTGGCGTGACTGGGATCCGCTCGACGTCGCCGCGCTCCGGCGCGTGATGCGTGACGACGCTCCCGAGCTCACCCAGCCGGACGATCGGGAGGCGCTCGAGGCGCAGATGGGCGCCGGGCGAACGAACTCCGACGTCGTCGGCCGCTGGTGGATCGTGGCCGAGGAACCTTGGGCGTGGACGCTGTGGCGCCGCGACGACGGGCTGCACGCGATCGAGGAGCTGCCACCGGGCTGGTCGATGCTCGGCAGGAGCACGCCGATCGACGACGCGACGGCGCAGTCGTGGCTGGCACGAGCGCTGGCTGCCGACGGCCCGGGCCCCACGGAGCCGCACCGGTAGCCTGCGGCGCATGGCGATCGTCGACGATGACCTGGAGCGGCTGCGTGCGACCGTCTCGGTCGTCGACGTCATCCAGCAGCACGTGCCGCTCAAGCGGGTGGGTCGCAACTGGGTGGGGTTGTGCCCGTTCCACGGCGAGC
>JBILUM010000568.1:0-2756 GCA_044370995.1 Ilumatobacteraceae bacterium
CGATGCAATTGCGCACCACCGGCAGCCGCGAGCCGGGCAGCTCGTCGAGGTACTCCTCCGCGATGTAGCGGAACTTGCGCCCGGGATAGCTGAAGTACTGGCCGACGTCGACCTGGTCGCCGGCCAGGATCGACACCGAGAACTGGCCGCTGGCCACCATCAGCGGGTACGTGTCGTGCTTGGGCGACACGCTCGACATCACGATCGGCTCCTCGAAGCTCACCTGGGTCACCCAGTGACTGCAGAAGGCCCTGCTCACTCCCTCGTGATGGGCGCCCACCACCTCGACACCCTTGATCATCTGGCCGAGGCTGCGCTTGAGGACGGGATCGATCATGGCGGCCAGTCTGGCTGGCATCGATGCGAGTGGCACTGCCGAGCGACATCACCTCGAGTGGGGCAATCAGTTGAGGTGACGGACCCACTTCGCGTGTTCGGTCGCCTCGTGGGCGAGTTCGACGAACGCGCCGCGCATCACCGACAGTGCGTACAACCCGCGCGGGTCGCTCGTACGCACGTACTGGCCGCGGAGGTTGTTGAGCATGCGGATGAGGATCACCCGCTCGCTCACCGGTGCGAGGTGCAGCTCGTCGAAGCTGTGTCCCTCCCCCACCAATCGGCTCCACGCCCCGACCACGCCGGACCGGTCGTAGATCGCGCCGTCGTTGAACGGGTCGCCGTACAGCTCGCGCCCGGCCTCGCGCACCATGAAGTGGCTCGGCAACCCGATGCCGAGCACCGGCACGCCGACTCGACGCCCGACCTCGATCGCCACGACCGACAACGAGATCGGCAGACCGAGCCCTCGCGACAGCACCTGGTCGATGAAGGAGTTCTTCGGGTCGTAGTAGTCGATCCGGTTGCCCGACAGGCGACCCCGCATCACGGCCAGCACACCGGTGAGCGACTGGTCGACGCACATCACGGCGAGCTCGTCGAGCCGCGCCATCACGTCGTCCTGGCGGTCCTCGCCGGTGAAGGCAGCGGCCATGAGCGAGCACGCGACGTCGAGCGTGAGGGCCGGAGGCGGCCCGGTGACGAGGGCTGCGAACTTCCCGGCCGGGTCCATGGCGCAAAGGTACCGTCGACTACCTTCGCTCGGCATGTACCCCGGTGCCTTCGTCTCCACCACCCCCGACAAGCCCGCCATCGTGATGGGCGGCTCGGGCTTCACCCAGACCTTCGCCGAGCTCGACGCCGCTGCGAACCGGCTGAGTCGCCTGCTGCGCGCCTCGGGCGTCCAGCCCGGCGACCACGTCGCGCTCTGCATGGAGAACCACGACCGCTACTTCGAGGTCATCTGGGGCTGCCACTACGCCGGCGCCGTGTACACGGCGTGCTCCAGCCGGCTCACCAGCAGCGAGCTGTCGTACATCCTCAACGACTGCGCGGCCAAGGTGTTCATCACCTCCAAGTACAAGGCCGACCAGGCGGCCGAGATCGTCGGCGACACGCCGGGTGTCGAGCTGCGGCTCATGCTCGACGGCACCATCGACGGCCACGAGAGCTACGAGACCGCGGTCGACGCCCAGGAGCCGACGCCGCTCGATGGCCCGCGCATCGCCGGCCTCGACATGCTCTACTCGTCGGGCACCACGGGCAAGCCGAAGGGTGTCACGAAGGCGTTCCCCAACGAACCGCTCGAGGGCACCCCCGCCGGCGTCGCGAGCACGCTCGGCATGCTGTTCGGCTTCGCCCAGGACAGCGTGTACCTGTCGCCGGCCCCGATGTACCACGCCGCCCCGCTGCGCTTCTGCCTCGGCGCGATGGCGATGGGCGCCACCGTCGTGGCGATGGAGCATTTCGATGCCGAGCAGTATCTGCAGCTCGTCGAGCAGCACAAGATCACCCACAGCCAGGTGGTGCCGACCATGTTCGTGCGCATGCTCAAGCTCGATCCCGAGGTGCGCACGAGGTACGACGTCTCCTCGCTGCAGTGCGTCATCCACGCCGCTGCGCCGTGCCCGATCCCGGTGAAGAAGCAGATGATCGAATGGTTCGGGCCGATCATCCACGAGTACTACGCGGGCACCGAGGGCAACGGCTTCGTGTACTGCAACAGCGACATGTGGCTCGCCCACCCGGGCACGGTCGGCATGCCGATCGGCTGCACCCTCCACATCGTCGGCGAGGACGGCGAGGAGGTGCCCCACTACGAGAGCGGCACCATCTACTTCGAGGGTGGCGCCACGTTCGAGTACCACAACGACTCGGAGAAGACGGCGTCGTCGCGGCACCCGAAGGGCTGGAGCACGCTCGGTGACGTCGGCTACGTCGACGACGACAACTTCCTCTACCTCACCGACCGCAAGGCGTACATGATCATCTCCGGCGGCGTGAACATCTATCCGCAGGAGGCCGAGAACGTGCTGGTCACCCACCCCAAGGTGATCGACGTGGCCGTCTTCGGCGTGCCCAACGACGACTTCGGCGAAGAGGTGAAGGCCGTCGTGCAGCCGGTGTCGATGCCCGCCGACGACGCCGAGGCCAAGGCCCTCGCCCAGGAGCTGATCGCGTTCTGCCGCAGCGAACTCGCCGACGTGAAGTGCCCCCGCAGCATCGACTTCCGCACCGAGCTGCCCCGCCACCCCACCGGCAAGCTCTACAAGCGCCTCCTGAAGGACGAGTACTGGAAGGACGCCGGCCGCAGCATCTGAGCGCCATGCCCCGTCTGTGTCACGGCACAGATGGGACGTCGCCTCTGTGCCGTGACACAGACCCAGCAGCACCGCCGGGTCGGGTTCCTCAGTCGTCGG
>JBILUM010000569.1:0-2750 GCA_044370995.1 Ilumatobacteraceae bacterium
GCAGCCACCCCACAGCGACAGCGGCAGCAGGAGCACGAGCTGTCCCATCGGTGTGCCGTACGGGGCGAGCAGCTCGCCGGCGGCGAGACGCAGGTAGCCGATCAGCAGCGCGGCGATCACGACGAGACGGGTCATCGACGAGCGATAGATCGTCCGTGTGCGGTCGACGCGCTCGCGGGCGCGCACCTCGTCGCGAGCGGCCGCGGCGAGGGCGCTGACCGTGGGATGGAGCCGGCCGGCACCGGCGGTGCCGGTGATCACGAGTCGGATCGCGGCGATCGCCGCGTCGCTGGTCGGGTGCGCGAGCGAGTCGGCGAGGTCGGTGAGCGCGTCCTCGGTGCGGAAGCCCTGACGGCGACGGAGCACGAACGTGGCGAGCGGCTCGCGCACCGCGTCGGGGGCCCGCAGCGCCACCTGCTCGAGCGCCTCCTCGGTACCGACCGACGACCCGCGCAGGGTGTCGCGCAGGTCTTCGAGCCACTTGGCGATGCCTTCCACCCGTGCCCGCTCGGCCTCGGCCTGCTCGTCGCGGAGCAACCGCTGCCAGGCGACGACGAGCACGAAGGCCACGGCTGCGAGTACCACCCAGCGGGTGAGCGCCAGGACGGCGGTCGCCGCGAGCGCAGCGGCGACGAGGCGGGCCGCATCGATGACGACGCTCGCTGCCGGCGGACCGGCGCCGGCCGGAGTGCGGTCGCAGCAGACGCGACCGCTGCCGCCACGAGCACCATCGTCATCAGCGCGACGGCGGGCGTGGGCACGGCGGCGGTCATGGCGGTCGTCGCGGTCATGGCGCCACCCTCACGGGCGCGCCCACGACGGGCCGGTGCGTCTCGGCACGGTGGTGCCACCAGTCGGCGCTGAAGCGCGGGTCGGCGGCGACCAGCCGATCGAGCATGTGGCGTTGCGGCTCGCTCAGCACGCGGGCCCGGGTGTCGGATGCGTCGGGCTGGGGCCCCATCACCCGGTGCAGGACGAAGCGACTGCCGTCCTCCTCCACCGATGGCGCCACGATCTCGGTGATCCACCGGCCGTGCTCGTTGTCGCCGGCGGTGTGCACGACCAGGTCGACGCTGCGGTGCACCTGCCACCGCGCCATGCGCAGTTCGACGCCGTTGTTGGCAGCGATCAGTTCGGCCAGACGCTCGAGTCCGTCCTTGGCGGAGCCGCCGTGCACGGTGGCCATCGCACCCTGGCCGATGCTCATCGCCGAGACCATCGCGCCGCCCTCGGCGCCGCGGACCTCACCCACCACGATCCAGTCGGCTCGGGTACGAACGGCGGGCACCATCAGGTCGGCGCAGGAGATGCCCGCGCCGTCGCTCGTCGACGGGATGCGCGCCTGATAGGCGTGCACGAACGGGTGGGTGCCCATCTGCCCGATGTTCAGCTCGAAGTCGGTCTCGATCGTGACGAGCACGTCGCTCGGATCGATCTCGGCGATGAGTGCCCGCAGCAACGTGGTCTTGCCCGACCCCATGCGACCGGCGACGAGGACCGACATGTCGGCGGCGACCGCGGCGCGCAGCAGTGCGACCGCCGCGTCGTCGAGCATGCCCCGGGCGGCGAGCGAGCCGAGGTCGGCGCCGAACACCGCGGCGCGGCGGATGGTGACGAGCGGTCGGGCGACCACGTCGAAGCCCTCACCGTGGAAGCGCACCCCGGGCTCGAGCTCGAGGTCGACGAACGGGTGCTCGCGGTTGAACGGGCGGCGACGGGCAGCTGCCGTGTCGTAGATGATCCGCTCGAGGTCACGGTCGCGCCGCACGAGGGGCGGGAGCAGCTGGCGTGTGCCGTCGGCACGTTCCACGCGCACGGGGTCGGCGCCGAACACGAGGACGTCGGTCACCATCGGGTCGCGCAGCACCGAGAGCAGCTTCGGCAGGCCGAACATCTCCGACAGCACCAGCTCGACCAGGGACTGCTGTTCCGCGTCGGCGAGCGGCATCTGCCGGTTGGCGAGGCGCTGGCGTTCGACGTCGGCGAGGACGGTGTTCTCGAGCAGGTCGCGCGTCATCTCCTCGCGCAGCTCGCGGTCGGCGGCGGTCTCGTCACGTCGGGGCAACGGGAAGCGGTCGCCGTAGGTGCGACGGACATCTGCGGCGAGCAGTTCGAGCTCGTCGTCGGCGACGGGACGGGCGGTCATGCCGCGACCTCGTCACCGGACCAGTCGGCGAGCCGATCGGCGAGGTGATGCACGGACGGGACGAGGCTCGACCGGCGCAGGCGCCGATCGTCGAGGCGAATGCCGGCGAACAGCGCCCGCACGGTGTCGGGTTCCCAGGGCAGTCGGCCGGCGAAACGATCGCCGAGCTCGACGACTGCGTCGGTACGTCCGATGCGATCGTGAGCCGTCGGTGCGTCGACCATCGCGATGCGGGTGCGGTCGACGAGCATCGGTGGGTCGGCCGGGGCCGAGCGGCCGAGCGCCTCCGCCCATGCCAACGTCGACACGACCGAGACCACGTCGGCGTCGGCGAGCAGCAGCAGCGAGTCGAGTTGGCCGAGCACCGCCTGCACCGGTGTGGCACCGCGCAGCCGGCCGAGGTCGATCACCACCGGTCCGTCGAGCTCGCGCAGTGCAGCGGCCCACGGCACGCGAGGGCCGTGGCACGCCCAGGCCCGGAACGGATCGCCGGGTGCGGTGATGATGCGCATGCCGGCATGGTGGGTTGCGGCCTGTTCGAATCGCTCGACCGTCGACGATCGCGCCTCGGGGAAGGCGACTCGTTCGAGGGTGCCGGAGGCGA
>JBILUM010000341.1:0-4060 GCA_044370995.1 Ilumatobacteraceae bacterium
GGCGGGGATCGGCGCGGTCAGCATCATCCGCGGGTCGTCGCCTGCCAGCGAGAAGTTCACGAAGCGGGCGCGGGGCGTGAGGCCGAGCTGTACGGCGCGCTCCTCGCTCATGATGAGCAGCGCCGACGCCCCGTCGGTGATCTGCGACGAGTTGCCGGCGGTCACCCGGCCGCCGTCCTCCTCCGACCGGAACGCCGGCTTGAGCCTGCCCAACGACTCGAGCGTCGTCTCGCGCAGCCCCTCGTCGACGGACATCAGCGATCCGTCGGCGCCCTGCACCGGCAGGATCTCGCGCTGGAACCGACCCTCTGCGGTGGCGCGGGCCGCGAACTGTTGGGACCGCACGCCGAACGCGTCCATCTCGTCGCGTGTGATGCCCCACTTGTCGGCGATCATCTCGGCCGAGATGCCCTGGGGCACCAGCCCGCCCTCGGGCGCATAGCGGGCACCCATGGCAGGTCCGAAGGGGAAGCCGAACGTGCCGTCCGACATCGACGACCCCATCGGCACCCGGGTCATCACCTCCACCCCGGCGGCCACGACGACGTCGTACGCGCCGGCGATCACGCCTTGCGCGGCGAAGTGGGCCGCCTGCTGGCTCGATCCGCACTGCCGGTCGATCGTCGTGCCCGGGATCGATTCCGGCCACCCGGCCGCGAGCACCGCGTTGCGGCCGACGTTGGCGGCCTGCTCGCCCACCTGCATCACACAGCCCATGATCACGTCGTCGACCAGCGCAGGGTCGATGCCCGTACGGTCGACCAGCGCCTGCAGCGTCTGCGCCGCGAGGTCCACCGGGTGCCAGTCCTTCAGCTTGCCGTTGCGCCGGCCGAGCGGTGTGCGGATGGCGTCGACGATGACCGCAGTGGGCATGTGCTCTCCTCGTACTCGAACGGGCTCGGCGCAGAGCCGGCCGGATCGGACAGCTCGCAGTCTGCTGGCTGCACTCGGCCCCAACCGAACCGGAGCGCCCGCCCGCGATCGCTGCCGCGAAGGCCCGGACACGACGTCTCGCGGGCCCTCGACTCCATGCCAGAATCTGTCCCATGACCACGTCCATTGCAGAGATCGACGCCATTGTCACCGGAACGACCGCGCCGCGGAAGTTCCTCGAACTCGTCGCCGCGAACGGCGATGTGCCCGCCCTGCACTCGATGAAGGACGCGACGCCGGGCAGTTGGAACGTGTGGACCTACGCACAGGTCGCCGAGCAGGTCGCCAAGGCGGCCGCTGGCCTGCTGGCCCTCGGGGTGCCGCCGGGCGAGCGCGTGCTGCTGATGATGCGCAACCGGCCCGACTTCCACTGGCTCGACCTCGCTGCGCAGTTCGTGCGCGCCACGCCGGTCAGCATCTACAACTCCTCGTCGCCCGAGGAGATCCAGTACCTGTCGCACCACGCCGAGGCCCGGATCGCGATCGTCGAGGACGCCGGGTTCCTCGAGCGGATGCTGAAGGTGAAGGGCGAGCTGCCCGAACTGCAGCACGTGTTCGTCATCGAGCCGCCCGCCGACGGCTGCCCCGACGGCGTCCGCCCGCTGGCCGAACTGCTCGGTCACGGATCGGCCGACCTCACCCAGCTCGGTGCCGACACCTCCCCCGACGACATCGCCACGCTCATCTACACCAGCGGCACCACCGGCCCCCCCAAGGGCGTGATGATCAGCCAGTACAACGTCGTGTACACGGTCGAGTCGCTCAAGCGCTGCATCGACTTCGACACCTTCGTCGGCAAGCGAGCTGTCAGCTACCTGCCGATGGCCCACATCGCCGAGCGGATGATGAGCCACTACCAGGGCGCCATCCTCGGTTACTCCGTCTTCTGCTGCCCCGACCCCAACCAGCTCACCGTGTACCTCAAGGAGGTGCATCCCGAGATCCTGTTCGGTGTGCCCCGCGTGTGGGAGAAGATCTACAACGGCGTCAACGCCGCGCTGGCCGCCAACCCGGAGTCCAAGGCCAAGTTCGACGAGGGCCTCACCGCCGCCCTCGCCATCAAGCAGGCCGAGCGCGACGGCACGGCCACCAAGGAACAGCTCGACACCTGGGCGTTCCTCGACGCCGTCGCCTTCGGCAACGTCCGCGGCTTGGTCGGCCTCGACTCGGTGCTCGTCGGCGTCACCGGCGCGGCGGCGATCCCGCGGCCCGTGCTCGAGTGGTTCAACGCCATCGGTGTGCCGCTCAGCGAGATCTACGGCATGAGCGAGTCGAGTGGCCCGATGACATGGTCACCGAAGGCGAACCGGCCCGGCTCTGTCGGCCAGGAGGTGCCCGGCTGTGAGATCCGCATCGCCGACGACGGCGAGGTGATCGCCCGCGGCGGCAACGTCTTCCAGGGCTACCTGAAGCAGCCCGACAAGACGGCCGAGACGATCATCGACGGCTGGCTGCACAGCGGCGACATCGGTGAGATGGACGCCGACGGCTACGTGAAGATCGTCGACCGCAAGAAGGAGCTGATCATCACCTCCGGCGGCAAGAACATCAGCCCCGCCAACCTCGAGGCGGCGCTGAAGACGATCCCGCTCATCGGCCAGGCTGCCGCGATCGGCGACAACCGCAAGTTCTGCTCGGCCATCCTGGTGCTCGATCCCGAGGCGGCCGGCGTGTGGGCCCGCGAGCACGGTCGGTCCGATGCGACCGTCGGCCAACTCGCCGTCGATCCCGAGGTGCTCGCCGAGGTGCAGGCCGGCGTCGACCTGATCAACCAGCAGTTCGCCCAGGTGGAGCAGATCAAGAAGTTCGTGCTCGTCGGCGAGGAGTGGATGCCCGACAGCGACATGCTGACGCCGACGTCGAAGCTGAAGCGTCGCGGCGTGAACGCCCGCTACGCGGCAGAGATCGAATCGATGTACACCGGGCTCGACTGATCCGACTCGACGGTCGGTCGCTGCACCGTCGGGTCGGTCAGCGCGCCGAGACGTCATCACACACTCGATGTCCGGCACAGGCGCGGTCACACCCGCGCGTGAACTTCGTCCGGATGATCGCGGACGCGTCGTGCCCGAACCCGTTCAGCGGGCGAGCTTCGACAACAGCCGCTGCAACGCGAGGATGTCGCTCTCGGTGACCACCTGGGCGAAATTGTGTTGCACCGATCGCCGGTAGATCACGTTCGCGTCGCGCCAGAACGAGCGGCCGTCACGGGTGAGGTGCACCGAGACCGAGCGGCGATCGGTGGGACTGGGCGATGGTTCGCGCACGACGTGGCCCTCCTCCTCCATCCGGTCGAGGCGACGACTCAGGCTCGACGCCACCTCGTCGAGCTCGCTGCACAGCTCGCTCACCCGCATCGATCCGCCGGCGCGTTGCAGCGCCGCCATCACCTCGAACCAGCTGAGCGGGATGTCGAACTCGTCGACGAGATCGGCGTCGATCTGGCGCTCGATCGCGTTGGTCGCCACGCACAGCTGGCGGAGCAGCGCGATCCGCTCGGCGTCGAGACGGGGCATGAGGCCGGTGCCTGCGGGTCAGCCGAGCAATGCGGACGTTGCGGACGTTGCGGACATGGCGGACAGTGCGGGCGTGGGCGCGATCAGGCCGTGGCCTTGAGCGCCGCGCCGAAGGCGGCGAGGGCGAGGTCGATCTCGCCCTCGGTCACCACCAGCGGAGGCATCCAGCGCAGGGTGCGGCCGTAGGTGCCGGCGTTCATGAGGATCAGGCGACCCTCCTCGAAGCAGTGCTTCGTGATCGCCGCGACGCGGGCAGCGTCGCTGAACTCGGTGCCGACCATGAGCCCGAGGCCGCGCACCTGGACGATGACGTCGTGCTCGCGCTGCAGCTCGCAAATGCCCGCCTGGAGCTGCTCGCCGCGGGCGACGACGTTGGCGAGGAACGCCGGATCGCTCATGATCTCGATCGTGGCGAGGGCAGCGGCGCAACCCATCGAGTTGCCGCCGTAGGTGCCGCCGTGGCTGCCGGTGGTCCACTTGTCGTCGAGCTCGCGGCGGGTGCCGAGCGCCGCGAACGGGAAGCCGCTGGCGATGCCCTTGGCCATGCAGATGATGTCTGGCTCGATGCCGTAGTGGTCGACGGCGAACATCTTGCCGGTACGGCCGAAGCC
>JBILUM010000156.1:0-6126 GCA_044370995.1 Ilumatobacteraceae bacterium
CCGCTCTGCACCTCGTCGGCGATGAACAGGATGCCGTGAGCACGGCAGCGCTCGACGAGACCGGTGATGAACGCCGGCGGCGCCGGGATGTACCCGCCCTCGCCGAGCACCGGCTCGAGGATGACCGCAGCGGTCTCCTCCGGTGCGGTCATCGACTTCAGCAGGTGATCGAAGCCGGCGAGTGCCCGCTCGGTCTCGGCATCCTGATCGGCGGCGAGCGGGTCGGGGTACGGGGCCACGAAGATCCCGGCCGGCAGGGGCGCGTGGCCCGCGCGGTAGCCGGTCTTCGAGGTCGTCATCGCCATGGCCAGATGGGTGCGGCCGTGGAAGCTGCCGCTGAACACGATGACGTGTGGGCGCTTGGTGGCCTGCTTGGCCAGCTTCACCGCAGCCTCGGTGATCTCGGCGCCGGAGTTGGCATAGAAGAAGGTGTCGATGCCGGCCGGGGTGATCTCGGCGAGCTTGGCTGCGAGCGGCTCGAGCAGGTCGTGCTTGAACACGTTCACCTGCGCGTGGATGAACCGCTGCGCCTGATCGGCGATGGCCTTGGCGACCTTGGGATGCGCATGGCCGGTGGAGTTCACCGCGATGCCGGCGGCGAAGTCGAGGTACTCCTCGCCGTCGGTGGTGGTGACCCAGCAGCCGTGCCCACTGGCCACCTGCA
This sequence comes from Ilumatobacteraceae bacterium, assembly GCA_044370995.1. Classification (GTDB taxonomy): domain Bacteria; phylum Actinomycetota; class Acidimicrobiia; order Acidimicrobiales; family Ilumatobacteraceae; genus VFMC01. Next base: position 665 of record JBILUM010000156.1, read on the forward strand.
ACGGGGTGACCGAGAACCAGACGTTCGAGAGGTGCGACAGGTTCGACATGCGCTCAGCCTAGATCGCGCGTCCGGAGTGCATCACCAGGAGGTCCGATCGAACCGTCCTCTGGGTCGCCGCCGTGATGCCGTGATCGCTCGGGTGCCGTCAGTTGCGGACGACGAACAACTCGTCGCTGCGCGGGTCGTAGGTGCGGCTCCAGCCGGCGAACTGGGTCTCGAAGTACTCGAGCCGGCGACCGGTGACCTCCGCGAGTTCGATGACGGTACCGGGGTGGCTCTCGGTGACGTAGTAGCGGAACCGGCCGTTCGGGCCGATGCGGCCGCCGCTCCACAGCTCCCAGCCGGCTGAGGCCGCCAACGCTTCGGCCGCGTCCATGTCGTCGGGCCACCATGCGACATGGTGCAGCCCACCATCGGGGTTGCGGTCGAGGAAGTCGAGGTAGGTGGAGGGCTGGTCGCTGTGCTGGGCGATCAGCTCCACCTGCAGCGCACCGAGGTGGGCGATCGCGATGGTGAAATCGAGTTCACCCGGCGTGCCCCGGTGCACGAACTCGGTGACCGGCGGGTGCTCGACCAGCAGCCACGGGCCGAGGCCCATCACCCGCCCCCAGTGCTCGAGGTGCTGTGCCAGCGTGTGGGCCGGAACGACGTAGCCGAGCTGTCGCACCTCGCCCCAGGCCGCGACGGGGTTGAACGCTGCAGGGTTGAACGCTGCAGGGTGGGCGCTGGGGCCGGGCTCGCTGTGTTCCACGCTGCAACGCTACGCAACAACACCGACGAGCCCGGACTCCGGGCGCCCTCGTGGGAAGACCGCGTCAGGCGAACGCGGCGGCGAACGCGGCGGCGAGCACGTCGGCGTAGGTGTCGGCGAGGTGGAAGGTCATCGCCTCGCGCACCTTGTCGGGCACGTCGTCGAGGTCGGGAGCGTTGCGCTTGGGCAGCACGACCTCGGTGAGGCCGGCCCGGTGGGCGGCGAGCACCTTCTGCTTGACGCCACCGATCGGGAGCACCTTGCCCTGCAGGGTGATCTCGCCGGTCATGCCCACGGTGGGCTTCACGACCTTGCCGGTGAGCAGGCTCACCAGCGCCGTGGTCATCGTGACGCCCGCCGACGGACCGTCCTTCGGCACCGCCCCGGCGGGCACGTGGACGTGCACCCGCTTGGCCAACGTCGCCGGATCGACCCCGAGCTCCTCGGCGTGCGAGCGCACGTAGCTGAGCGCGATGTGCGCACTCTCCTTCATCACGTCGCCGAGCTGGCCGGTGAGGGTGAGCGTGGGTTCGGTGGTGGCCGCGTCGCCCGCGAGCGGGAACGCCGTGGTCTCGATGAACAGCACGTCGCCACCGCTGCCCGTGACGGCCAGGCCGGTCGCGACACCGGGGACGTTGGTGCGCTCGGGCACCTCGTCGTCGACCTTCGGACGGCCGAGCCACTCGCGCACCTCTGGCGAGTCGACCTCGATCGGTGCCGTGCGCTTCCCGGTGGCCACGGCCGCGGCGACCTTGCGGGACAGCTTGCCGAGCTCGCGTTCGAGCGAACGCACGCCTGCCTCGCGGGTGTAGCCGGTGATCGTGGTGCGCAACGCCGCCTCGGTGACGGCAACCTCGTCGGCCTGCAGACCCGATCGCTCGAGCTGGCGGGGCAACAGGTAGCGCTCGGCGATGAAGACCTTCTCGTCCTCGGTGTAGCCGTCGAGACGCACGAGCTCCATGCGGTCGAGCAGCGGCGCCGGGATGGTGTCGGCCACGTTCGCCGTCGCGATGAACACGACCTGGCTGAGATCGAGCTCGACCTCGAGGTAGTGGTCGCGGAACGTGTGGTTCTGGGCAGGGTCGAGCACCTCGAGCAGGGCGGCGGTGGGGTCACCGCTCCAGCCGCCGGCGCTGAGCTTGTCGACCTCGTCGAGCAGCACGACCGGGTTCATGCTCCCGGCCTCGATGATCGCCCGGGCGATGCGGCCCGGCTGGCTGCCCACGTAGGTGCGTCGGTGCCCGCGGATCTCGGCCTCGTCGCGCACGCCGCCGAGGGCCACGCGCACGAAGTTGCGGCCCATGGCCCGGGCGATCGACTCGCCGAGGCTGGTCTTGCCGACGCCTGGCGGGCCGACGAGCGTGACGACCGTGCCCGCCGCCCTGGTCTGCTCGGCCACGTCGCGGTCGTCGCGGTCGGCGCGCAGCTTGCGAACCGCCAGGAACTCGACGATGCGGTCCTTCACGTCGTCGAGGCCGTAGTGATCGGTATCGAGGATCTCACGTGCGGTGGCCAGCTCGAGCTGGTCGGGGGTGCGGGTCGCCCACGGCAGCTCGAGGATGCGGTCGAGCCAGGTGCGCACCCACGAGTGCTCAGGGCTCTGCTGGCTCATCCGTTCCAGCCGATCGATCTCCTTGTCGATGAACGACGCGACCTTCTCGGCGAGGTGGGGTCGGATCGCCTCGAGCTTCGAGCGGTACTCGCCCACCACGTCGTCGTCGCCCTCGCCGAGCTCCTTGCGGATCGCGGCGAGCTGCTGGCGCAGGAGGTAGTCGCGCTGCTGCTTGTCGACGCCTTCGGTGACGTCGGCACGGATCTGTGCAGTGACCTGCAGTTCGGCCAGGTGGTCGCGGGCCCAGTCGCCGACGAGCTGCAGGCGGGGCTCGAGCTCGACCGCGTGCAGCACCTGGTCGCGCAGGCCGCCGTCGACCTCGCTCCACGTGACGACGGCGTCGGCGAGCGCGCCGGGCTCGGCGATGGTGCGCAGGATCTCGGGCAGGCGCCGGCTCTGACGGAGCTTGGCGATCTCCTCGAGCACCACCCGCAGCTCACGGGCGGCGGCCTCGACCCGCGGGGTCGGGCGAGGGTCGGTGAGCACCTCGACGTCGGCGTGGTCGGCGCCGCGGTCGCTGGTGTGTCGGGCGAGGATGCGGGCCCGGCCCTCGGCCTGCACGATCGCGGCCGGCTGCCCGCTGGGCAGCGAGCCACGGCTCGGCACCCGGGCGACGACGCCGAGGTCGGCGGAGCGAGCAGCGGTCGCAGGGGTGGCGCTGGGGTGGGCCGACGGGCCGCCCGCCGCGGCCGTGGGTGCCACGAGGAGCACCCGGCCGTCGCCCGCAGCGGCAGCCTCGACCGCGAGCCGGACGGCGTCGGTGTCGAGGGCCAGGGTGACGAGGGTGCCCGGCAGCACCACGGTGGGCAGCGGCAGGACAGGGAGGGAGAGGACGGGTGTGGAGGTGAGGAGCGAGCGGTCGGAGTCGGTCACATCGGTCATGAGGCGAGACGGTATCGTCATGAAACTTGATTGCAACCCACTCATGTTTGTGGAGCGGACACGACGCTCAACTCGTGAGTGCTGTCGCCTTCTCCAGCGCCTCGTCCCACGACGCCTTCGCCGCGAGCAGCGCCCGGAACGGCATCACCATCTTCGGCATGCTCACCCCGAGCACGCCGCGCAGACGCCCCTGCCAGCCGTAGAGCGCCGCGAACGACCCGTCGGTGCTGCCCGCGAACACGTGCACCTCGTCGTCACCGTGGACACGACCCACGAACTGGATCCGGCTCTCGAACTGGTCGCTCCAGAAGAACGGCACCGACTCGTACGGGGTGGGCGCGGAGCCCGCGGCGACGGCCAACAGGTTCCGCGCCGCCGCCGCACCCTGCTCGGCAGCGTTGGTCCAGTGCTCGACGCGCATCACCGCGTCGTCGTGGGGGTCGAACACGTGATTGTGCCAGCGGGCGCAGTCGCCCGCCGCGTACACGCCGGGCAGCCCGGTCCACAGCGTGTCGTCGCAGACGATGCCGTCGTGGAGCTCGAGCCCGCTGTCGGCGAGCCAGTCGGTCGCCGGCGACACGCCGATGCCCACCACCACGACGTCGCTGCCGATCAACGTCCCGTCGCCGAGGCGCACGCCGGCCACCCTGCCGTCGACACCTTCGATCGCCGACACCTGCACACCGCAGCGGAGGTCGACGTCGTGGCGGGCGTGCACGCTCGCCACCGCGGCACCGAGCTCGACGCCGAGCCCGCGGATCAGCGGCGACGGTGCACCCTCGAGCACGGTGACCAGACAGCCCGCCTGGCGGGCGGTCGCGGCGACCTCCAGCCCGATGAAGCCGGCCCCGATGACGGTCAGACGCACCGCCTCGCCGAGGCGAGAGCGCAGGTCGAGCGCGTCGGCCAGCGTGCGCAGCTCGCAGATGCCGTCGAGCGCTGGCTGACCGGGCAGACGACGCGGTGCGGCGCCCGTGGCGATCACCAGGCCGTCGTAGGGCACCTCGCCACCGTCGGCGAGCGCGACCGTGCGCCGCTCGGTGTCGAGGCCGGTGGCGCGCACACCGAGGCGCAGCTCGAGACCGAGCTCGTCGAACGCCTCCGGCTTGCGGAGCCGGATGCGGTCGCCGTCCCACTCGCCGGCGAGCAGCTTCTTCGACAGCGGCGGGCGGTCGTAGGGGACCTCGTCCTCTGCGCCCACCAGCGTGATCCGACCGGCGAAGCCGTGGGTGCGCAACGTCTCACAGGCGCGCAGTCCGGCCAAGGAGGCGCCGACGACCACGATCCGCTCCATCTGTTCGCTCGAGTCATCCGCCGTGTTCATCGCGATGCTCGCGGTCGACGATCGGTCGTTCGGTTCTGGCAGCGGGCGGCAACGGACGCCACCACACGGCATCGGGCGTGGATCATGGGTGGAGACTATGGCGCGGCGGTGACATTGGGCCCTGCTCTGGGCTGGCCGGCGGGCGCACCATCGACGGATGAAAGTGCACACGAGCCACAGCTATCCCGCCACGCCGGCACGGGTCGTCGAGGTGATGACCGACCCGGAGACCCTGCAGGAGAAGTACGCGGCGCTCGGCCACCGTGACGTCCGCATCGTCGAGCACGAGGTCCACCCGGACGGCTCCATCACGGTGCGGTCGAAGCGCGCGGTGCCGATGGACGTGCCCGGCTTCGCCAAGCGCTTCCTCTCGCCCATGAACACGGTGGAACAACACGACGGATGGAACCCGCCGGCCGCCGACGGTGGCCGCATCGGTACGTGGCGGGTCACCGCCACAGGGGTACCCGTACGAGTCGGGGGCGATCTCTCGGTGCAGCCGGACGGAGCGGGAGCGACGGTGGTCGTGATGTCGGGCGAGGTCGGGTGCTCGATCCCGATCGTCGGCGGGAAGCTGGCAGCGTTCGTCGGGGCCGACGTCGAACGCACCATGCACGCCGAGGAGGAGTTCAACGCCGCCATGTTGAGCCGACCACCGACGAAGCGACGTGCACACTGAGCCACGACTACCGTCGGCGCACATGTCGATGTCCGTCGATCCGGTGCTGCTGTCGCCGGCACCCCCGTTCAGCCTCGACGAAGCAGTGGCGATCGCCGCAGGTTTCGATGTGCAGGCCGCGTCGGCCGTCGACCTCGGCAGCGAGCGCGACCGCACGTTCCTGCTGCTCGACGACCACGGCGACCGGCTCGCCGTGATGAAGGTGTCGAAC
>JBILUM010000570.1:0-2744 GCA_044370995.1 Ilumatobacteraceae bacterium
TCGGCGGGCGAGGCGCAGGCCAAGGCGGGCGAGGCCCTCGCCGCCCGCACCGCCGGCGCATCCGATCAAGCGAGCGGTGAAGCAAGCGATCAGGGAGGCGACCATGTCTGAGCACACGTCCGACCGCGCAGCCCTCGTGCAGCTCACGGGTCTGCACACCGGCTACGACGGCATCCCCGTCGTGCGCGGCCTGAACCTCACGGTCGGCTCCGGCGAGGTCGTCGCCCTGCTCGGCCCGAACGGTGCCGGCAAGACCACCACACTGCTCACCATCTCCGGGCTGTTGAAGCCCGTGGAAGGCACGGTGGAGGTGTTCGGTGAGCAGACCGCAGGAATCAGCCCCTACAAGGTCGCCCGCCGAGGCCTCGCCCACGTGGCCGAGGACCGGTCGCTGTTCTTCGAGCTCACCGTGCAGGAGAACATCAAGCTCGGCCTGCGCGGCACCCGCGCTCAGAACAAGGCAGCGTACGAGCGGGCCATGGAGCTGCTCCCTGCGCTCGCCCCGCTCGGCAAGCGCGCTGCCGGTCTGTTGTCCGGTGGCGAGCAGCAAATGCTCGCCATGGCCCGTGCGATCGTCAGCGAGCCCAAGTGTCTGCTCGTCGACGAGATGAGCCTCGGCCTGGCGCCGATCATCGTCGAGCGCTTGCTCCCGATCGTCCGCCGCATCGCCGACGAGACCGGCTGCGGTGTGCTCATCGTCGAGCAGCACGTCCACATGGCGCTCGAGGTCGCCGACCGCGCCTACGTGCTCAACCACGGCGAGCTCGTCCTCGAAGGCACCGCCGAGGACCTCGCGAAGAACCGCGAACTGCTCGAGTCGAGCTACCTCGGCGACAGCGCGATGCACTGAGCCCGAGCGCTCACACCCCACGGACTCGTCCGCCGGGCCGACCGTTGGTCAGACTCGTCACGTGAGTGCTCCCCTCCATGCCCGCCTGACCTGTACCGGCGCCAACGGTGTCGCGCTCGTCGCCGACGCCTACGGCCACGCTGACGATCCTGCGGTGCTGTTGCTCCACGGCGGCGGCCAGACACGTCACTCGTGGGGCGGGACCGCCGCGACGCTCGCCCGCACCGGCTTCTACGCGGTCAGTGCCGACCTGCGCGGCCACGGTGACAGCGACTGGGACCCCGACGGTCACTACGGCTTCGACATGTTCCAGCAGGACACCGAGGCGTGGTGCGAGCTGCTCGGCCGACCGGCCATCGTCGGGGCGTCGATGGGCGGGATGGCCGGGCTGTGGACCGAGGGAGCGAGGGCCGAAGCAGGTCTGCCGCCCGCCGGTCGAGCACTCGTGCTGGTCGACATCGCTCACCGGAGCGAACCCGAGGGCGTGCAGCGCATCGTCTCGTTCATGACCGGCCGGCCCGAGGGCTTCGCCACGCTGGAGGAGGCCGCCGACGCGATCGCCGAGTACATGCCGCACCGCCCTCGCCCGACCAATCTCGACGGGCTCGCGCGCAACCTGCGACTCGGCGAGGACGGGCGCTGGCGCTGGCACTGGGACCCGAGGTTCATGGATCCCGCCCGGCCCAAGAACAGCGCCGTGCCGGACGTGTTCGGGCACCATGCGCGCCGGCTCACGATGCCGGTCCTGCTGGTGCGTGGCAGGATGAGCGACGTGCTCAGCGAGGAGGCCGCCCAGGAGTTCCTGACGCTGGTGCCCCAGGCCCGGTACGTCGACGTCGGCGATGCTCACCACATGGTGGCGGGCGACAAGAACGACAGCTTCACCGATGCGGTCGTCGACTTCTTGCGCGAGGTCCGCTGACGGATGCAGCTGCGGATCGCGACCGACCCTGCTGCCGCAGCCTCGATGGCCGCCGACGCGATCGCCCGGCGGTTGCGGTTCGCCGTGCTGCGCCGTGGTGAGGCGTCGGTCGCCTTCAGCGGTGGCTCCACGCCGGCGATGATGCTCGCCGACCTCGCCGGCATGTCGGTGCCCTGGCAGTACGTGCGCGTGTTCCAGGTCGACGAGCGCGTCGCCCCCGACGGCGATCCTCGCCGCAACCGCAACCTGCTCGACGTGTTGCCGGTGGGCACTCATCAGCTGTTCCCCATGCCCGTCACCGTGCGCGACCTCGCGGCCGGGGCGCGTCGATACGCGGCGAAGCTGCCCGACCGCTTCGACGTCGTACACCTCGGCCTCGGCGACGACGGCCACACGGCGTCATGGCCGCCGGGCGACCCGGTCGTGCGCTCCGAGCGTGCGGTCGACCTGTGCGGCGAGTACGCGGGCACCGTCCGGATGTCCTTGACGCCGCGCACCGTGAACGCCGCACGTTTCCGACTGGTGCTGGCGGTCGGAGCGCCCAAGCGGCCGATGGTCGAGCGCTGGCTGGCGGGCGACACCTCGCTCCCGGTGCAGCGGGTGCGGCGCACCGACACCGTGGTCGTGCTCGACACCACCGCCGCACCGGCGCCCGCCACCCTCAGCGCACCGGCACCGCACCGGCACTAGGTTCGGCGGCGATGGACATCGCTGGAAGCCCCGACATCACGACGACCGCCGAGTGGGCCACCTTGCTCGGCACCGCCCCGCCGCCGCACCTGCGCGAACTCTTCGCCGCCGATCCCGATCGTGCGGCTCGCTACACGTCGACCGTCGGCGACCTCCGCGTCGACTGGTCGAAGAACCTCGTCGACGAGCGGGTGGTGGTGGCGATGCTCGACGTCGTGAGGGCCAGTTCGTTCGTCGCCCGGCGCGACGCCATGTTCCGCGGGGATGCGATCAACACGACGG
>JBILUM010000571.1:0-2740 GCA_044370995.1 Ilumatobacteraceae bacterium
CGCCTGAGCGGCCCCACCTCGGGGTTGTCGGAGCCGTGTCACCAGGACCGGTTCGAAAAGTTGGATCAGACGGTCACGGGTTCCTTCGTCAACGCTGCGGGCACCGTGTCGGGAACCGTGACGGGAACCGTGAGCTCCTTCATGCTCTTGGAGGTGTGCCAGAGGAAGGCGGCGCCCATCACCATGCAGACCACGCCGAGCCCGGCGAGCAGACCAGCGATGCCGAGGGCCAGCATCAGTGCGCTGTGGGTGACGGCGCCGACACCGAGTTCGGCGACCAGTGCGTGGGCGGTGCCGCTCCATGCCAACTCGCGGGCCTTGCCGTCGAGGGCGTCGGTGCGATCGAACCCGGTCCAGTAGCGGCCGTTCACCGGCACCGTGTAGGGCACGCCGGCCTCGAGCACCTGACCTTGGTATGCCTCGACGGTGCCGTTGTAGGTGCCATCGGGGGCGAGTGCCTCGCTGTCGATCAAGCGAGCGATGTCGGCATCGGTCAAGACGACGGTCTGCTCACCGTTGAGGGTGTGGAAGACGATCGTCGCCATCTGGAACATGTACTCGCTCTGGGTGTTGACGACCGGATCCTTGGGATCGATGCCGCCCTTGCCCATCGTGACCGGGAAGTTCCAGTCGTCCTCGAGCAGCGACATGATCGCATCGGCACCTTCGGTCGTGCCACGGTCGATCAGATTGCCTTCGTCGTTGAAGCTGAGGGTGACGTTCTGGACGTTGCTGAATGCCTCCAGCGATCCGTACCCACCCTGCGTCTTGCTGTAGGCGACGCCGGCACCGATGAAGTACCCGAAACCGACGACGATCAAGAACACGCCGAGGAGTCCCAGCGGCTTTTTGAACATGGCGACCTCTTTCCGAACCTCTGTAACGCTCATGACGTAGTTCACGAGCTGCTGACGCCCAGCGTGACGATTGCGAGTACGAACAGTCAGGGCCTGAAGTCCCACGTCACCGGGACCTTGTGCGGAACGAGGAGTTGTCACGACCTGACGACGCGAGCCCGGTTCAGCTCCGCGCCGAGGGTGCGGACGTCGCGTGGAGTCGACGAGCGCCGCTTCCGGCATGAAGGGTCAGTGGTCGTCCCGGTGCGGAGCCGAACCGCTCGGCCAGTACGGCGACGTGGCGATCGCCCGGTTCAACTCTGCACCGACGAGGGCGGCCATCGCATGGAGGGACAGCCAGGCGAGCAGGGCGATCACCGCGGCGAAGTCGCCGTAGAAGCTCTCGGCGTTCTCCTGCGTGCGGGCGATCACGGTGGTGCCGACCACCTGGAGCAAGGAGAAGCCGATGCCGGCCAACACCGCCCCGGGCCACACCGACCGCCATGTCACCGCGGCGCTCGTGAGCCAGCGGTACGTGCATCCGAGCACGAGCGTGTTGACCGCCGCGGCGGCCAGCACCAGCAACACGTTGCTCATCGCCGTGAGGCTTGCCGCGGTGACGACGCTGGTGAGGAAGGCGCTCGCGGCCTGAGCGAGGCCGACGACACCGATGCCGACGAGCGCGTTCAGTCGGGTGGCCACGAAGCCGTGTCGGTCGTCGAGCGCCACGTCATTGGTGTTGTCGAGGGCGCCCTGGAGCACGACGAATGCCTTGAGCCCGCTCCACAGGGCGACCAGGAGACCGAACACGAGCACGGTCACGCTGCCCTGGAGCGCGTCGGGGCTGGATGCCAGCCTCGAGCCGATCAGCGGCAGCTTCGCCAGCGCCGAGTCGACGATGCTCTCCTGTAGGTCCGGGTTGTCCTGCAGCAAGAACCCGAGGATCGTGGTGAACACGAGGAACAGCGGGAACACCGAGATGAACCCGAAGTGCGACACGAGCGCCGCGCTGCGCCCCGTCTGGTGGATGCGGAAGCCGTCGAGCGTACCGAACACGATGTCTGCGGGCCGGAAGGTCCGCCGGAGGTGGATCACTCGCGGATGTCGGGTCCACGGTCCTCTGCCAGCCATAGTGCGATCCGATCGTAGACGAGCTCAGGGAAGCGCCCCGGTCGTCGATCGGGTACGTTCCTGGCGTGCGACGCATGGGGGTGCCGAGCGACTGGATTCGTCATGAACGGGGTCGTGTCGTCGCGGTTGCGTCCGTGGTCGCCGTGGTCCTCATCCAGCTCGTCGCCTACCCGATGCCGCTCGGCAACTGGATCCGGGGCGCCGTGTTGGGCCTGCTGGGCGCGATGCTGGCGATGGGCATGGCGCTCGTCTACCGCGCGAACCGGATCGTGAACTTCGCCCAGGCAGAGCTGGGCCTGGTGCCGACGGCGTTCGCCGCGTCGTTCGTGCTCTTCTGGGGGTGGCCCTACCTGCTCGGCCTCGCCTCGTCGATCGTGCTCGGGCTCGTGCTCGGTGTCATCGTCGAGATGGCGATCGTGCGTCGATTCCGGCAGGCGCCCCGGCTGGTGCTCACCGTCGCGACGCTCGGCGTCGTCCAGTTGCTCGTCGCGCTCGGGATCCTCGTCCCGCGTTGGTGGGGCCGCAATCTCGCCAGCGAGCGCATCCCGCCGCCGCTCGACTGGAAGCTCACCGTCGGTTCGTTCATCCTCAACGCCAATGATCTCATCGCCCTCGTCGTCGCCCCGCTCACGATCACCGCGGTCGCACTCTTCCTCACCCGCACCCGGGCAGGCCTCGCCGTGCGGGCGAGTGCTGAGCGCAGCGACCGGGCGGCGATGCTCGGCATTCCCGTCACGCGCCTCAACACCGTCGTGTGGGCGATCGCGGCGGCG
>JBILUM010000033.1:0-10161 GCA_044370995.1 Ilumatobacteraceae bacterium
CACCCAGGCGAGGCTGCCCGAGCCACCCGGGTCGTTGAGCGGTGAGCCCTCCTCGGCCACGTACGCGATGCCGTCCTCGAGCTGGACGAACACGTCGGGCGAATGGTCGAGGCACAGACCGTCCCCCGTACACAGGTCCTGATCGATCCATACGCGCACAGGCGGCGACAGTACCCAAGCCCGACCGCGACGTCGCCCCGGAACGACAAGCGACACACACACCCCGGCACGGGAGCCGCGCCGGGCTTACCTCGCCCGGCCTCGCCCCCCATCCTCACTCGGGGCCGACGTCGGGGCGCACGTCGCCGCACACCTCGTTAGCCTCGGAGCGTGCCCGACGCCGTGCCCACCCCCGCCGAACCCTCCCCCGTCTCCCCCGTCTCCACCGACGCCTCATCCGTTCCGCCCGCCGCGTCCGTGCCGCCGGTCGCGAAGCAGGTGCCGCACACCTGGCACCGCATCACGGGCGATGTGACCGATCCCTGGGCCTGGCTGCGCGACCGGGACGACCCCGACACCGTCGCCTACCTCGCTGCGGAGAACGACTACGCGCAGCAGTGGCTCGCCCCGCACGAGGCGCTCGTGCAGACGGTGTTCGAGGAGATCAAGTCCCGGGTGCAGGAGACCGACACCGCCGTCCCTGTCCGCAAGGGCGAGTGGTGGTACACCGCCCGGACGGTCGAGGGTCTCGACTACCCCATCCACTGCCGAGGTGCACGCCGCGACACAGCGGAGTCACAGGTGCTGATCGACGAGAACGTCGAGGCGGCCGGCCACGAGTACTTCTCGTTGGGCCTGCTCGAGGTGTCGGCCGACCACTCGACAGCGGCATGGAGCTGCGACGTCGACGGCAGCGAGATGTACACGCTGCGCTTCCGCGACCTCGTCACCGGTACCGACCTGCCCGACGTGCTGGAGGGCACCTCGGCGTGGGGCGGCTCGGCCTGGTCGAGCGACGGCACACAGTTCTTCTACATGCTGCCCGACGACCAGATGCGGCCGTTCCAGGTGTGGCGCCACACGCTCGGCACCCCGCAGTCCGACGACGTGCTCGTCCTCCACGAACCCGACGAGCGCTTCTACCTCGGCATCGACCTCAGCCGCAGCGAGCGCTGGATCGTGTTCGAGGCGGCCAGCAAGACGTCTTCCGAAGCCTGGCTGTTGCCCGCCGACCGACCGACGGACGCACCCGTCAGCGTGCGTCCGCGCACCGAGGGGCTCGAGTACTCCCTCGACCACTGGGGCGACCGGTTCGTGGTCCTCACCAACCTGGAGGCCGAGGACTTCCGCGTGATGAGCGCGCCCGAGGACGCGCCGGCCGACTGGAGCGAGCTGCTCCCCCACGTCCCGGGTCAGCGGATCGTCGGCATCGAGCCGTTCGCCGATCACCTCGTGGTGCACGAGTGGTCGCAGGCCCAGCAGCGGGTGCGCATCCTGCGCCGCGACGGCGCCATCGAGGCGCTCGACCTCGGCAGCGAGCCGCACGAACTCGGGCTCGATGCGAACCCCGAGTGGCACGCGACGACCCTGCGGTACGGCTACCAGTCGTTCACCACGCCGGCGTCGGTGTTCGAGCTCGACCTCACCACCGGCGAGCGCACCCTGCTGAAGCAGACCCCCACCCCGAACGTCGACCTCACCGCATACGAGGCGAGCCGCGAATGGGCCACCGCGCCCGACGGCACACTCGTGCCGGTCGACATCGTGCGCCGTCGCGGCACGACAGCCGATGGCACCGCCCCGTGTCTGGTGTACGGGTACGGCAGCTATGAGTCCTCGATGCCGCCGTGGTTCAGCGTCGGCCGCATCTCGATGCTCGACCGCGGGTGGACCTGGGCCCTCGTGCACCCGCGCGGTGGCGGCGAGCTCGGTCGCCGCTGGTACACCGACGGCAAACTGCTCGCCAAGCGCAACACCTTCACCGACACCATCGCCTGCGTCGAGCACATCCGCGACCTGGGCTGGGCCCACCCCGACCGCATCACCCTGCGCGGTGGCAGCGCCGGCGGCCTGCTCGTGGGCGCGTGCATGACGCTGCGACCCGACCTGTTCAACGCGGTGATCGCCGAGGTGCCCTTCGTCGACGTCGTCACCACCATGAGCGACCCGACGCTGCCACTCACGATCACGGAGTGGGAGGAGTGGGGCGACCCGCGCGACGAGCCCTTCGCGTCGTACATGCTCGGCTACTCGCCGTACGACAACGCCATCGCACGCGACTACCCCGCGCTGCTGATCACCGCGGGCCTCAACGACCCACGGGTCAGCTACCACGAGCCGGCGAAGTGGTGCGCCAAGCTGCGCGCCGTGCGCACCGACACCGCTCCGCAACTGCTGCGCACCGAGATGGGCGCCGGACACTGCGGCCCGAGCGGGCGGTACGAACGGTGGCGCGACGAGGCGATCGTGATCACCTTCGCCTTCGCAGTCACGGCCTGATCAGCGGTCCCCGACGGCGAGGTCACCCGAACAGGGCGGCGAGGACGGCGAGGACGGCGAACCCGGCATTGCGAGCGACGTGCCTGCCGCCGAGCGGTGCCGTGCTCCACGCCCCGAAGCACGCGCACTGGGGGTGACGGCCGCGGCGGAGCTGTACGACGATCGCCACCGTGAACCCGATCAGCGTGACGAGTGCGGCGATCGCCGCCCAGGGCGAACCCAGCCCCGCGACCAGCAGCGCACCGACGGTCATCTCCCACCACGGCACCGCGAGCGCCACGGGACGAGGGGCACCGAGCTCGGCTGCCTGCACCGGCCACTCGCGACCGCGTGCGACCTTGCTGGCGCCGGCGACGACGAACACGATGCCGAGCGCCATCTCGGCGATGAATCCGAGCACGTCCATCGGCCATCGATCCCGGCGACCCGTCGACCCGACGTCAGTCGAGCCGAACGGTGAGACCCTCGCGCGCAGCGAGGACCTCGACGCCCATCAGCGAGCCCGCCGTCGTCGCGCAATCGCGGATCGCGTCGATCGCGTCGTCGTGGCGCGTGGGGTCGTGGTGGAACAGCGCCAGCCGCTTCGCCCCGGCCTCGTGAGCGAACCAGACGGCGTAGTCGACCGTGCAGTGGCCCCAGTTGAACTTCAGTTCGAACTCGTCCTGCGTGTACTGCGAGTCATGGATGAGCAGGTCGACACCGCGAGCGAGTTCGAGCGCGCCCTCGCTGGCGCGCATCGACCCGTCGTAGGGCTGCTGGTGGTCGCTCAGGTAGGCGACGCTGATGCCGTTCCACTCGATGCGGTACCCGAGCGTGTTGCCGACGTGCGGCACGAGCCTCGCCGTGACGTGCACGGGGCCGAGGTCGAACTCCTCGTCGGCGACGTCGTGGAAGCGGAAGTCACCCGGGAACTGCGAGACGCTGATCGGGAACAGCGGCGGATGGATCGTCGACTCGAAGACCTCGGCCACCGATCGGCCGTCCTCCTGCACGGGCGCGTACACGTCGAACTGGGCGCCGGGCTTCAACATCGGCGTGAAGAACGGCAGCCCCTGCGTGTGATCCCAGTGCAGATGGGTGAGCAGGCACGCCCCGCGGAAACTGCCGTCCTGCGGCTGCGCCGCCCCGAAGTACCGGAGGCCGGTGCCGAGGTCGAACACGATGGGGTCTGCACCGGGGATCGCCACCGAGACGCACGACGTGTTGCCGCCGTACCGTGCGATGTCATCGCCGTGGCACGGGGTGGAACCCCGAACGCCATGGAACGTGACCTCGACCCCTCGTTGACCCCCGATGCGCCTCACGATAGGACCAGGGCCACCCGTCACTCAACAACGGAGCACACGTCGGGTGGTGACGTGCGTCGCAGGGCGCGGGTCGGCGCTCGCTACGGTTCGCTCATGTCGTCATCGATCGAGACCCGCCAGGCCACCGTCAACGACGTGGACTTCACCTACCTCGCGTGCGGCGACGAGGGACCGCTCGCCCTCTGCCTGCACGGCTTTCCCGACAGCGCCCACTCGTGGCGGCACCTGCTGCCCGAACTCGCCGCCGCCGGGTACCGCGCGGTGGCGCCGTTCCAGCGCGGCTACGCGCCGACGGCGGTGCCCGCCGACGGCCGGTACCAGACCGGGGTGCTGTCGCTCGATGCGATCGGGTTCCACGAGCTGTTGGGCAACGGCGAACCGGGGGTGATCATCGGCCACGACTGGGGCGCACCGGCGACCCACGGTGCCGCGGTGCACGAACCCGATCGATGGCGCACGGTCGTCAGCATGGCGGTGCCCCCCGGCGCGGCGCTCGCCATGGCCTTCCTCACGAACGTCGATCAGCTCAAGCGCAGCTGGTACATGTTCTTCTTCCAGCACCCGCTGGCGGACATGGTCGTGCCCGCCAACGACCTCGCGTTCATCGACCGGATCTGGCAGGACTGGTCGCCCGGTCACGACGGCGCGGTCGACGCTGCGCACGTGAAGGACTGCCTGCGCGATCCGGCGCACCTCGCCGCTGCGCTCGGCTACTACCGGGCGTCGCTCGGCGACGGCTACAAGGACCCTGCACTCGATGCGATCCAGGCCGCTGCCCAGGCGGTGCCCACGCAGCCGATGCTCTATCTCCACGGCGCCGACGACGGCTGCATCGGGGTCGAGGTCGCCGAGAGCGCACGTGCGATGGTCACCCCCAACGTGACGATCGAGATCGTCGAGGGGGTCGGCCACTTCCTGCAGCTCGAACGTCCCGACGTCGTCAACGCCCGAGTGATCGAGTTCCTCGCATGAGCACCTCGCCCGAACCCATCGCCCCCGGTCGCCCGGTCCTGCCCGACGGCCTCGTCGTGATCGTCAAGGAGGAGTGCGAGACCTGCCGGATGGTGGCGCCGCTGCTCGCCCGGTTCGAGTGCACCGTCTACACCCAGGACGACCCGACGTTCCCGCACTCCGTCTCACCCGTGTACGACGAAGACCTCTCGGTCAGCTGGCATCACGACATCGAGACCGTCCCCACCGTGATCAAGGTGATGAACGGGATCGAGATCGATCGGACCGTCGGCTGGTCGCGCGCCGAGTGGCAGCGGATCACCGGCATCGAACACCTCGGTGACGACCTGCCGGTGATGCGACCCGGGTGCGGCTCGAAGAGCGTCGACCCCGACCTGGTCGACTCGTTGCGCGCCCGGTTCGACCGCCACGCACTCAAGGCGCGACGCATCGAACTCGCCGACCTCGACGACGAGATGGAGTCGATGTTCGACCGAGGGTTCACCGATGGTCTGCCCGTCGTGCCGCCCACCGAGGAGCGGGTGCTGCGGATGCTCACCGGCACCACGCGCGCGCCCGACGAGGTCGTCACGATCGTGCCGCCCGACCTCGTCGAGGTGACGGTCGAGAAGATCGCGATCAACGCCGTGATGGCGGGCTGCAAGCCCGAGTACCTGCCGTGGGTGATCGCCGCGCTCGAGGCGATCTGCACCGACGAGTTCAACATCCACGGTGTGCTCGCCACGACGATGCCGGTCGGCCCCGTGATCGTGTGCAACGGCCCCGGCACGAAGGCGATCGGGATGAACGCCGCCGGCAACGCGCTCGGTCAGGGCAACCGCGCCAATCTCACCATCGGCCGCGCCGTCCAACTCGTGGTGCGCAACATCGGTGGTGGCCGGCCCGGCGAGGTCGACCGGGCCACCCACGGCAACCCCGGCAAGATCAGCTTCTGCTTCGCCGAACTCGAGGACGGTTCGCCGTTCACGCCGCTCGCCACCAGCCTCGGTGCACCGGCGGGAGCGAACGCCGTCACCGTGTTCGCCGGCGAGGGACCGAGGTGCATCGTCGACCAGCTCGCCCGCGATCCGGAGAGCCTTGCGAACTCGTTCGCCTCGTGCCTCCGCACGCTGCACAACCCGAAGCTCGTCCTCGGCTTCGACGTCGTCCTCGTCGTCGGACCCGAGCACGCACGCGTCTTCGCCGAAGCCGGGTGGGATCGCGAACGCTTGCTCGACGAACTCCACGCCCGCCTGCAGCTCGCCGGTGCCGACATCGTTCGCGGGGCACACGGCATCGCCGAGGGCGTGCCGGGGCATCTCCGCGACGCCACCCTGCCGAAGTTCCGCCAGGGCGGCATCCTGATCGTCCACGCCGGCGGTGGCGCAGGTCTGTTCTCCACCATGATCGGCGGCTGGGCCAACGGCGACATCGGCTCCAAGCCCGTCACCCGCCTGGTCGGGAACTAGGGTCGCGCCATGAGCAAGCTGCTCCTCGATCCCACCAGCGAACGCCGCGTCAGCGAGCGCACCCGACTCCAGCGTCCGGCATCGCTCGACGACCAGGTGATCGGACTGCTCGACATCTCCAAACCGCGCGGCGACGTCTTCCTCGACCGGCTCGAACAGCGCCTCGTCGAAGCCGGCGCCACGGTGAAGCGCTACAAGAAGCCGACCTTCACCAAGCCCGCTCCGGTCGATCTGCGCCATGAGATCGCCACCCACTGCACCTTGGTGATCGAGGCGCTCGCCGATTGAGGCAGTTGCACGTCGTGCAGTGTGCACGACATCGTGGATCTCGAGAGCCGGGGCGTCCCGGGCGTGTTCGTCGCGTCCGCTGAGTTCGTGACGGCGGCCATCGCCCAGAGCGCATCGCTCGGCTTCCCATCGGTCGCGCGTGTCTTCACGCCGCATCCCATCCAGGACCGCACCGATGACGAGATGCGCGCCTATGCCGACGCCGCCTTCGACGAGATCCTGCAACAGATCATCGGCTGATCCGACCCCGGTGCCGTCGGGGCGCGGCCAACGGTCGGGGCCCCGGTCAGGGCAGTCGGTACCCCGTGTCGGCACGGACGAGCAGTCCTTCGGCGACGAGCGCATCGGCGAGGCGCAGCGCACGGTCCGCGTCGCGGCCGGTGACCGACGACAGATCCGTCGCTCGCACGGCGCCGACGCCGGCAGCACGCAGCAGCGCACCGCGGGCCTGCCGGTCGCTGCCGTCGAAGCGTGCCTGTGCGGTGCTCACCCCGGCCGACCCGATGGCGGGATCGACGGCGCCGCTCCCCTGCCAGGCGCACCAGGCACGGACGGGGCACGCTTCGCACGCCGGCGCGGGCCGGCAGACGATGGCACCCAACTCCATGATCGACTGGTTCCACGCCCACGACTCGCCCGATGGAGCATGCCGGTCGGCGATCGCCTGCACCTCGCGTGCGCGCAGGGTGCGACCAGCGACGCGGGCGTAGATCCGGGCGATGTTGGTGTCGACGACCGCGGCATCGATCTCGTACGCGAACGCGAGGACCGCCCGGGCCGTGTACGGGCCGACGCCTGGCAACGCGAGCAGGTCGACGAGGGTGTCGGGGAAACCCCCGCGTTCGCCGACGGCGGTGGCGGCAGCATGCAGGCTGCGTGCCCGGCGCGGATAGCCGAGACCCTGCCAGAGCCTGAGTACGTCGCCGAGCGAGGATGCGGCGCACGCCTGCGGTGTCGGGAACGCCTCGAGGAACGCGAGGTACTTGGGGATCACCCGCGGCACCTGCGTCTGCTGCAGCATCACCTCGCTGACGAGGATCGCCCACGGATCGCGTGTACGCCGCCACGGGAGATCCCGCAGGCGCGGCTCGCCCCAGGCGAGCACGGCCTCCGCGAACGCAGCGTCGGCAGGGGCCGGATCGACCGATGTCGGCTGGGTCAGTCCCAGACCTCGACGCCGTCGTACGGGCGCTTGCGGTCGGGGGCGAACTCGCGCTTCCACACCATCACCCGGCGCCGGAAGTAGCAGACCTCCTTGCCATCCTGGTTGAATCCCTTGCTCTCCACCAGGACGGTGCCACGGTCGTGCTTGCTCTTCGACTCCGTCACCTCGAGCACACGGGTCTCGGCATGGATCGTGTCGCCGTGGAACGTCGGGAACTTGTGCTGCAGCGTCTCGACCTCGAGGTTGGCGATGGCGGCACCGCTCACATCGGGCACGCTCATGCCCAGCACCAACGAGTAGACGAGGTTGCCCACCACGACGTTGCGACCCTGCACGCTCTCGCTCGCGAACCAGTCGTTGGTGTGCAGCGGGTGATGGTTCATCGTGATCATGCAGAACAGATGATCGTCGTACTCGGTGATGGTCTTGCCCGGCCAGTGGCGGTAGACGTCGCCGGGGACGAAGTCTTCGAGATACCGGCCGAAGGGGCGCTCGTGAACGGTCATGGCAACCGACGTTAGCGGTCGGACTTCGGACGGTCCTTCTCCAGCCCGTCGTCATCGAGACGCGGGGGCCGAAGCTCCGACTGCTCACCTGGGCGCTGCTGCGCGGGCCGCTCCATCGAACCGGTGCTCGGATCACCCGGGTGCCGCGGCCGACTACCGAACCGAGCGGCGAAGTCCAACGCGCTCTCGGGGTTGCTCGCCTGTTCGGCAGCGATGTCGCGCAGGCGTTGGAGCCGCTCGCGTCGATGGATGCTCCACGGGCCGACACGCAAGGTGGCGTAGAGCACCCCGCCCAGCACGATCGGGAAGAACAGCTGTGCGAGACGCCAGGCAGCGACGCCGAGGAGCACGGCGTCGGCGGGCGCGCCGAAGCCGATGAGCGCCGACGACAGGGCGACGTCGATGACCCCGAGGCCGCCCGGCATGATCGGGACGACGGCGAGCACGTTCGCGAGGCCGAACGCCACGAGCAGCGCGTCGATGTCGGTCCGCAGACCGAAGGCGTAGAGGAACACCCACAATGCCGCCGCGTCGAGCAACCAGTTGGCCGTCGCCCACCCGATCGTGCGACCGAGCAACTGGCGGTCTGAGGCCAGGTCCTCGAGCCGGGTGGCGACATGCTTGACGCCGGCGGCCGCACGGTTCTCGTCGAGCCGGAGGCGGCGAGCGATCCAACGGAAGACCCGTTCGGCCCTGCCCTGGCCTTCGAGGAGGCCGAACACGAGCGCAGCGATGAACCCCATGATGAGCACTCCGGCGATGGCGGCAGAGGCGTACCCGCCGTTCACGCCGCGGATCGGGATGGACACGATCAGGGCGATCCAGAACAGCACGTTCAGCACGACGGCCGAGCCGAGGCCGGCCGTCGCCAGCGCGAACCCCGCGTCCGGGCCGGGCACCCCGGACAGGGTCAGGAGGCGGTACCCGAGCGCCGAACCCGCCGCGCTCCCGCCGGGCACGATGCTCGACAACGCCTTGGTGCTCATCTGGATGCGGAACAGCCGCCACGTACTCACGAGGTGTCCGGCATCGCCCAGCGCTGCCTTGGTGAGCAAGGAGTACGAGAACAGCGCAGCGATCTCGAGGCCGAACCCGACCACGATGAAGGCCGGATTGAGCCGGTCGAACTCGCCGGCCGCCTTGCGCACCTCGGGCACGACGGTGACAACGGCGAAGTACACGACGCCGACGAAGGCCAGCACCTTCAGCGGGAAGCGGAACCGACGGAGGCGGCCCGGCCGCGGCGGACCACCCGTGTCGTCGATGCTGACGCGCGGGAGCTCCCCCGTCGCGGTCACATCGAACGGTTCGTGCACCCCTCTTTGTTAGCCGATCGAACGGTGTCGTACCGACCACCCGGCGTCGGCGAACGGCTCGAACAGGCGCAGCGCCGCCTTGTCGATCAGTCGTCGATCAGTCGTCGATCAGTCGTCGATCAGTCGTCGATCAGTCGTCGATCAGTCGTCGATCAGTCGTCGATCAGTCGTCGAACGCCTCGACGACGGCCCGCAACGCGGCACGCACGATCGCCCGATCGTCGGCGGGCACCTTGCCCAGGTGCACCACGACGAGGTCGCGGTCGGGCACCACGAGCGTGTACTGACCCTCGTAGCCGTGACACGCGAGCGCACCGGGGAACTCCGGCCACAACCACCACTGCCGTCCGTACCCGAAGCCGCCCTCGTCGTCGAACGCGATCTGCGTGCGGGCGACGTCACGCCATCCTTCCGGCAGGATCCGCTCGTCGCCGACCATGCCGTCGTCGAGGTAGAGCTGGCCGAACCGGGCGAAGTCGCGCGCGGTGGCGTACACGTACGACGAGCCGACGAACGTGCCGGCGGTGTCGAACTTGGGGATCGCGCTCGCCATGCCCGTGGGGTGGAACAGGCGGTCGCGGAGGAACGACTCCATCGCCTCGTGTGTGCCACCGATGGCATCGGTGACGATCCGCGACACGATGTTCGTCGTCCCGCTCGCGTAGTTCCACACCGTGCCGGGCGTGTGCAGCAGCGGCAGCCCGGCCGCGTAGGCGGCCA
>JBILUM010000574.1:0-2733 GCA_044370995.1 Ilumatobacteraceae bacterium
GAACGGTCCCTGCGTCGGCCACGAGCAGCCCGGAGTCCCACCCGAGGCCGCGGATCGGTGCCGCGAGCTGGGCGGTGCCGGCAACGGGCTCGAGATCACCGCCGGTGCCGACCGCACCCACCCCTGCGGCGACACCGCCGGCGAGGAACACGCGACCGGACGGGTCGAGGGTCATCGCCGTGAGGCTCCCCAAGCCGCTCGCACGGGTCGAGATGGTGCCGTCGGGTGCTACGGCGCGGAGGGAGCCGGTCCCGGCGTCGGCGAACACGAGGTTGCCGCTGCCGTCGACGGCCAGCCCGACCACGGTGCCGATCGCGACACCGGTCGCCGCGGTCGCGTCGCCCTCCGGCGCGCCCGAGGCCACCTCGCCGTTGCCGGCGACCAGGCTGAGCGCGCCATCGGTGCCCCGGCGGACGATGCGATGGTTGGTGAGGTCGGCGACGTAGAGGTTGCCGGCCCCGTCGACGGCGATCGGCCCCGGGACCGCGCCGAGCGCGATCGAGGCGCCGTCGAGGATCAGCGCGGGCGCTCCGCCGTCGGCGGGCACCCGGATCACGTCGTCGCCCACGGTGATCGCCCACGACCCGTCGGCGAGCGCCGCCACGCCGCCTGCGGGACCGTCGAGCGTCGCGAGGGACGTGGGCCCGGCCGGATCGAGTCGCACCACCTCGCCCGCGGCGGTCACGGCGACCGGTCCACCGGAACCGGGGGCGAGCGCAACCACGCCGGCGAGCTCTGCGACCACCTCTGCGGCGACCTCGGGCGCGGGTGCGTCGGTCCCGGCCGTCACCGCCGGGTCGGACGCGACCGGGTCGGAGCCGGTCGCGTCGTCCGGCGCGCTCGCCGGTGGATCCGTTGCCGAGCCGGTCCCCTCCGGCGCGCCGGTCGTGTCGTCGCTCGAACCGCCGATCGTGAGCACTCCCGCCACGATCGCCGCCGTCACGGCCGCTGCTGCACTGGCGATCACCATCGGCCGCCGGCGGCCACGGGTCGCCGTGCCGGCCTCGGTGGTCACACGGGTCGGGGGCTGCCACGCGGCGACGGAGGCCGCGTCGGCGCCGTCGGCGTTGCTCGGGGCCACCTGCGCCGCGCCCACGAGCGCAGCGCCGAGCGCGATCGCGAGCTTGGGGTGGGCATCGAGAGCGACGGGTCGGTCCGTCGCCTCGCGAACCATCTCGGCGACCAGCGGCATTCGCGACGTGCCGCCGACGAGCAGCACCCGCGACACCGCGCTCATCGGCGCGCCGCTGGAGGCCACCGTTCGCTCGAGGGCGCGAACGGTGTCGACGAGCCGGGGCCGCACCATCGCCTCGAGTTCGTTCCGGGTGAGACGGACCTCGGTGTGCACGCCGGGCAGGGTGACGGCGATCGTGGTGTCGGCGTCGGCCGACAGCGCCTCTTTGGCCCGTCGGCAGTCGACGCGCAGGCGTGCCTGTGCGGGCAGCGTCTGCGGATCCGACCGGTCCGCGCCCGCCACCATCCCGTCGAGTGACCGGTCGACGTGCGCGAGCACGGCCTGGTCGACGTCGATCCCGCCCAGGCGCTCGAGCCCCTCGGGTGTGCCGATCAACTCGAACCCATCCGGTGTGCGGCGAACCACGGCGGCGTCGAACGTCCCTCCGCCGAAGTCGTAGACGGCGATCAGCTCGCCGACCTCCACCGGTCTCAGGCGCGTGTAGGCGACGGCCGCCGCCTCGGGCTCGGTGAGGGTCGTGACCCGGGACGGGTCGATCCCTGCGAGGCGGGCCACGTCGCGGAGCAGTTCGACTTTGAAGTCGCCCCAGTTCGCCGGATGGGTGAGCACCACCACGGCGGGCGGCTCACCCTCCTGCTCGGTCGCCCGCCGGACCACGTCGGTGAGCACGTCGGCCATCAGGGCCTCGACCGGTCGTGCGGCGCCGCCGACGATCGGCGGTACCGGGTCGCCGAGACGTCGTTTGAACTCCCGTGCCGCCCGAGCGGGATCCGTGCTCGCCCGGCGTTCGGCCGCGTCGCCGTCGAGCACCTCGCCGTCGTCGCGGACGAACACGACCGAGGGGAACGCCGCGGCATCTGCGCCGAGCGGCAGGGGGTCCGCCGACGCCCCTCGGGCGACCGCCGCTGCGGTGTACGTGGTGCCGAGGTCGACACCGAGTGCGTAGGTGCTCATCCGCGTCCAACCGTGAAGCTTTCGCCGTTCACGCTGATGCGCAGCTCCTCACCGTCGACGCCGAGGAACCAGGGCTCCGCGGCCAGGTAGCTAGGAGGGAACCCACCCATATCCGTCGTTCCCTCGCTGCCGTCGAACACGACCCCGGGCACGCCGGCCAGGGTGCTCTCGTCGACTGCCACGAGCGTGTAGGTGATCCGCCCCTCCTCGACGCCCGGCGTTCCGCATCCTCCGGTGTAGAGCACGACGAGGATCGCCAACTCCAGCGTGCCTGCACCGGTCTGGGTCAGCTCGTACCGGGCTCCGTTCGCCCCGCCCGATCCGTCGATGAACGGGTCGCACTCGCCCTCCCAGCCGCCGGCGAACGCCGACACGTCCATGACGGGTGCGGCGGTGGTCTCCGGGGTACTCGCGGTGGTGCCGGGCTGGTCCGAGGTGGCCGGTGCGACCGGGGAGGTGGTCGGGGCGACTGCCGTGCCACCGTCGGGCGACCCCGCCGCGGCGGAGGGCTCGACCGCCACCACGCTGTCGGCGGGTCGCACGGTCGGCTCGCCGCCGCGCGTGACCACCACGGCGACGACGGC
>JBILUM010000573.1:0-2733 GCA_044370995.1 Ilumatobacteraceae bacterium
TATGCCTGCAAGGCATCGGTCGACATGTTCGGCCTCGACAAGGACGACTTCATCCCGCAGCTCGACGACATCATCACCGTCGGCGAGTTCTACGAGATGGCCGCCGGCGGACAGATCATCTTCACCTGACGCCGCCCAGGGCGATCGTTGATACCTCATGGGGTATCCCGATACCATGACCGACATGGAACTCCCCGATGACACGATCGCCGACCTCCAGCGCCGCCTCCGTCGCGCCGAGGGACAGGTACGCGGCGTCCAGCAGATGCTGAGCGAAGGCCGCGACTGCCGCGACATCGTCACCCAGCTCTCGGCCGCGACGAAGGCGCTCGAACAGACGTCGTTCCTGTTGGTTGCCGCCGGCCTCACCTGGTGTGTCTCCGACCCCGAGCGGGCAGCTGCCGAGGGGTACTCGATGGAAGACGTCAAGAAGATGTTCATGAAGATCGCCTGAGCCGACCCGCTCGACGCCGACGACGCCCCGGACACGCAGGTGCCGGGGCGTCGTCGCGTCCCGGCAGCGGTCCCGTCGGCAGCGGCGACGGGGTACCCCGAGGGGTTTACAATTGATACCCCTAGGGGTATACTCACCTCATGATGTTCTTCCGCCAGTACTACCTCGGATGCTTGTCGCACGCGAGCTATCTCGTCGGCGACACCACCACCGGACATGCCGCGGTCATCGACCCCCAGCGCGACGTCGACGAGTACCTCGCCGACGCCGAGGCGAACGGGCTCACGATCACCCACGTCCTCGAGACGCACTTCCACGCCGACTTCCTCTCCGGCCACCTCGAGCTCGCCGATCGCACTGGCGCCGCGATCGTCTACGGCAACGCCGCCGCCGGCCGCACCGAGTTCGCCATCGAGACCCACGGCGACGGCGACATGATCGTCCTCGGCGACGTGGTGCTCGAGATCCTCGAGACCCCCGGCCACACGCCCGAGTCGATCAGCATCGTCATCCGCCCGGAGGGCCCGGGCAGCGAGCCGTACGGCGTGATGACCGGCGACACGCTCTTCATCGGCGACGTCGGCCGTCCCGACCTGCTCGCAGCCGTGGGCTTCAACGCGGAAGACCTGGCCCGCCAGCTCTACCACTCGCTCCACGACAAGCTGCTGACGCTGCCCGATGCCACGAAGGTCCTACCGGCCCACGGCGCAGGATCCGCCTGCGGCAAGAACCTCTCGACCGAGACCGTCTCGACGATCGGCGAGCAGCGCGAGACCAACTACGCGCTCGCACCGATGACCGAGGACGAGTTCGTCGAGGCCGTCACGCAGGGCCAGTCGGTCGCCCCGCTCTACTTCCTCTTCGCCGCGAACAAGAACCGCGAGTCCCGCGAGCTGCTCGAACACGTCGTCGTCCGCCGGCTCGACCTCATCGAGGTGCAGGACGCGGTCGCCACCGGCGCAGTCGTGATCGACGGCCGCGACGACACGGCGTTCGCGCAGGGTCACCTGCGCGGGTCGATCAACGTCGGTCTCGGCGGACGCTTCGCCGAGTACACCGGCGAGGTCATGCAGCCCGGCACCCCGATCGTGCTCGTCACCGATCCCGGCCAGGAGGAGATCGCCGCGACCCGCCTCGCCCGTATCGGCTTCGACAACGTCGTCGGCGCGCTTGCCGACCCGATCAAGTCCTTCGTCGAGCACCCCGAGGCGGTCGAACGGCTGTCACGTCTGGCGGCCACCCAGTTCGACCACCGACGCCAGGAGGTGCCGGGACTCGTCCTGATCGATGTCCGCAACCCCGGCGAGGTCGCGCTCGGCTCCATCCCCGGCGCGCTCCACGTGTCGCTCCCGCAGCTCCTCACCCGGCTCGGCGAGCTCGATCGCACGGCACCGACCGTGGTGTTCTGCGCCGGCGGGTACCGGTCGTCGATCGCCTCCAGCCTGCTGCGTTCGCACGGGTTCAGCGACGTCTCCGACATCATCGGCGGCTACACCGCCTGGGCCGCGGTGCAGCGGCACGAGGCGACCGCAGGTGCGCGATGAACTCCGTCGACGTCCTTCCCTCGGTGACGCCCACAGAGGCGCAGGCGGCCTCCGCCGCCGGCGCGATGCTGCTCGACGTCCGCGAGTACCAGGAGTGGATGGCGGGCCGCGTGGCCGGCGCCGTCCACGTGCCCATGCAGGACCTTCCGGGTCGGCTCGACGAGATCCCTCGCGACCGACGCGTCGTCTGCATCTGCCGATCGGGCAACCGGTCGGGACAGGTGACCTCGTGGCTGCTGAAGCAGGGGTACGACGCCGTCAACATGACGGGCGGCATGCGGGCCTGGGAAGCCGAGGGCCTGCCGTTCGAGAACATGAACGGCAACCCCGGCGCCGTGATCTGAGCCGACCGTGCGTTCCCTGCTCGCCTCCCCGCTCGGCTTCCTCATCGGCCTCTCGCTCGGCACGCTCGGCGGCGGCGGCTCGATCCTGGCCGTCCCTGCGCTCGTCTACGCCGCCGGCCAGACGCCGAAGGAGGCGACCACGACATCGCTGGTGCTGGTCGCGATGAGCGCGCTGGTCGGCATCGTGCCGCACTGGCGCGCCGGCCGTGTGCGTTTCGCTCCTGGCATCGTCTTCGGTCTGGCCGGCGTGGGCGGATCACTGCTCGGGTCGCACTGGAACCGCAGCGTCGACCAGGACGTCCTGCTGCTCGCCTTCTCCGGTCTGATGCTCGTCGCCGCCCGGGCGATGTGGCGTCGCAACCGACCGGTCGCCGCCACGAATGCTCCCCGC
>JBILUM010000575.1:0-2732 GCA_044370995.1 Ilumatobacteraceae bacterium
GGCGACGAGCGGCCAGGGCCGCGTGCGCTCCATCGTCAGCGCCACGTCCAGGAGCGCCTGCTCCGAGAAGTGACGGCCCACGACCTGCAGACCGATCGGCAGCCCGTCGAGCGAGCCGGCCGGGATCGAGATCGCCGCGTTGCCGTGCAGGTTCGCCGGGAAGGTGAGCTTGCCGTTGTTGCCGGCACCGGCGTGCACACCACCGAACGACTTCGGCAGGGGCCCTTCGGCATCGAAGGCGACATCGGGGTTGCTCGCAGTGATCACGAAGTCGACACCGTCGGCCGGGTCGAAGATCTCGGCCATGCGTTGGTTCAGCTCCATGCGGCGGTGCTCGATCTTGGCCCGCGCCTCGATGCCGTAGCGCTGCGGCGCGACCTCGAGGCCACCGCGCATCTCGGGCGTCAGCACGTCGGCGCACCCTGGCCAGGCGTCGCCGAGCTCGGTGAAGATGCTGATCATCCCGCTGATGCTCCACGCTGCGCCCATCGACGGCAGCGAGGTGTCGAGCTCGACGCGGCGCATGCCGAGTTCGCGCACCAGGTGCTCGCTGGCTTCCTCGAGCTGCTCCCACATCGCGGGCGAGACGACGGCTCCGCCCCACTCGGGATCGAACACCACGCGGGCGCCGCGCAACGACGCGACGTGCGAACCGAGGTCGCGTTCCCATCCGTCTTCTCGCGGCAGGCTGAACTGGTCGCGCGGGTCGTGGCCGTTGCACACGTCGAACCAGCGGGCCGTGTCACGAACGCTGCGCGCCATGGGGCCGACGGTGACGGTGTAGTTGCCGTTCTCGGCCCGAGGGCCCCGAGGGATCCGGCCGTAGGTGGACTTCAGACCCACCAGGCCCGTGAAGCCGGCGGGGATGCGGATCGACCCGCCGCCGTCGCCACCGGTGGCGAGCGTGACCAGGCCACCGGCCACCGCCGCCGCGCTGCCACCGGAGGAGCCGCCGGGTGTGCGCCCCTGCTGCCACGGGTTGTGCGTCGCGCCGTGCAGGACGGTGCGGGTGACGTTCACGCCGCCGAACTCGCTCGCCGTCGTCTGGCCGACCGTGACCGCGCCACCACGCCGACGCAACCGATCGACCATGAACGAGGTGTGCCGCGCGATCCGGTCGGCGAACACGACGCACGCCTCGGTGTCGGGCCATCCCTCGACCTGATCGAGTTCCTTCACACCGATGGGGACGCCACCGAACGGGAGCGATGTGTCGGCGGAACGGGCCGCGGTCTCGGCCTCCTCACGCGCCAGGTAGCCGAAGGCGTTCAGCTCGCTCGCATCGATCGCTGCGTACGACGACTGCAGCTCCTCGAGCGGCGACCGGCGACCGGCGCGGAACTCCTCCACGAGGCTGCATGCGTCGCCCGTCCACGGTGTGTCACCCATGCCCCGGACGGTAGCGGACCAGGGCGCTCCCCGAGCTCCCGAGACCCCCTCGAACGCGGTGGTACGGTCGCCGTGTGGCTGAACCTCCGGTGCCTCCGTCCGCCTTCCCGCCCCCACCCCCGCCGCCGCCGAGCGATCAGGGTGCCGGCGTTGGTGGGTCCGCGTTGCCACCGCCCGGGGCCGGTCCGGCACCCGCGTACACGCCGCCGGTCCAGCAGCCTCCGGTCCAGCAGACGCCGCTGACGTCGGCCCCCGACGACGGCTCGAAGGCGTCGCGGCGGTCGATGATGATCGTGATCGGTGCTGCGCTCGCCGTGGTGCTGGCCACGATCGGGTTCGTGGTCACCCGCGGAGGCGACGACGAGTCGGCCAGCGACGACACCGAGGTCGTCGGCTCCGACGACACCGAGGCGCCCGACGAGACCGAGGCTCCCGACGACACCGAGGCGGCCGCGACGACGGCCGTCCCCGCGACCGAGGTGACCGAGGCGCCCGGCACCACCGACGCAGCGCCCACGACCGTCCCGGCCACGGCCCCGGCCGGCGACCTGGTCGCCGGCGCGCCCGCCGGCCAGGGCGGCACCCGGGAGGCGCCGGTCCCGCTCGGGTCGGTCGCCGACATCGGTGCCGGGTGGCGGCTCCAGGTGGTCGACGTGGTCCCGGACGCCACCCCGGCGGTGATGGCCGAGAACGACTTCAACGACCCGCCGCCGGCCGGATCGACGTTCACCATCGTGCGTGTCGCACTCGGGTACTTCGGGCTCGACGATCCCGAGTCGTTCTTCTCGCCGACGATCTCCGCGATCGGTGCGGCGGCGGTCGAACTCGACACGAACTGCGGCGTCATCCCGCAGCCGCTCGACATCTTCACCGACGTGTTCGCGGGCGGTGCCATCGTCGGCAACATCTGCTTCGTCACCACGCCGGCCGATCCACCCGTCCTGCAGCTCTATGCATCGTCCGACTTCTTCTTCGAGAACGAGGTCTTCCTCGACGCCACCAAGCCGCCGGCACCGATCGAACCGTTCCGTTCGGTCATCGGGCCACAGCCCGGCGCCGCGGCGACCGAGAATCGCACCACCGGTGCGCTCCCGATCGGGTCCGCCGGCGACGTCGGCGACGGCTGGGCGTTCGCGGTCGCCTCGCCGGCTCGGGACATCACCGACCAGGTGTTGGCCGACAACACGTTCAACGCCCCGCCGCCCGAGGGCTTCCGGTTCGTCGGCGTCGACGTCGCGCTGGCCTACAGCGGTACCGGTTCGGCGTCGGGGTTCGAGGTCGTCGCCAAGTGGGTCGACGGCGGCAACGTGCAGCGGGCCGGCTTCTGTGGCGTCGTCAACGGC
>JBILUM010000576.1:0-2731 GCA_044370995.1 Ilumatobacteraceae bacterium
GTGGTCAACTTCACGGCGTCGTGGTTCGTCGCCAGGTCGCGATCCGGAGCGGACAGCGAAGCATGACCTCCACCCTCGAACCCTCCGAGCTCGACCACGTGGACGTCGTGGTGCAGACGAGCGACGCACCCCGCCGCCGCCGCACGACCATGCCGCAGCAACACGCGCTCCGGTCGATCGCGCACCCACGCCCGATCGGAAAGTGGTCACGCCGCGACCTCCAACTGCTCGGCGGCGTCGCACTGAGCAGCCTCTGCACGACGCTGCTCATCTTCGGCCGACTCACGCCGTGGTCGGGCAAGCTCGGGTTCACGGTGACGGCGTTCGTGATCTTCCTCGTCATCTACGCCGTGATGTCGTCGCTCACCGAGAACCGTCCCGCAGTGATCGACCGCGTGATGACCGCGCTGTTGGCCGCTGCGGCGATGGTCGCGCTGTTCGCCCTCGGTTCGGTGGTCGTCTTCACCTTCGTTCGTGGCTGGGATGCATTGAAGCACCTCAACTTCTACACACAGGACCTCCGGGTCGCCGGCCCCCAGGAAGAACTCGACGTCGGTGGTGTGCTCCACGCGATCGTGGGCACGCTCATCATGACGGTGCTGTCGCTGGTGTTCACCGTGCCGTTGGCGCTCACCTGCGCGGTGTTCCTCACCGAGAGCCGGAGCAAGGCGGTCAACGCGGTGCGCACGATCGTGACGGCCATGACCGCGCTCCCGTCGATCGTGGCCGGCCTGTTCGTCTTCGCCACGTGGGTGCTCATCCTCGGGTTCCCTCGCTCGGGCCTCGCCGCGTCGATCGCGATCAGCATCATGATGCTGCCGATCATCATCCGTTCGGCCGACGTCGTGCTCCGGCTCGTGCCGGGCAACCTGCGCGAGGCGGCCGCGGCGCTCGGCGCGCCGCAGTGGCGCACGGTCTGGCACGTGGTGCTGCCGACGGCACGATCCGGTCTCACCACGTCGGTCATCCTCGGCGTCGCCCGCGGCGTGGGCGAGACCGCTCCGGTGCTGCTCACCTCCGGCTACGCGACCACCCTCAACCTCAACCCGCTGCAGAACCCGATGGCGTCGCTGCCGCTCGCGGCATTCAAGCTCGTCAGCTCGCCAGAACCGAACCAGATCGCCCGCGGCTTCGGCGCGGCGTCGGTGTTGATGGTCATCGTGCTCGTGCTGTTCGCGTTGGCACGCATCCTCGGTGGCCGCCCGGCCGGCAGGCTCACCCCTCGCCAGGCCCGTCGGCGCATGGCCCAGTCGGCCGGCGACCTCGACCGCATCGAGTCGGCCCGCCTCGTCCGTCAATCGAACCACGCCGGGACCTCGTCCCCTGCGGCGTCCGCCGACGCCTTCACTCCCGAGGTGACCACATGATCCGCACGTCCCGTCGCATCCCTCCTGCCCGCTCACGCTCCTCGAGGCTGGGGCTCGCCCTGCTCACGGCGTTCGTCGTGGCGAGCGTCGGTTCCTCCACGCGCCCGATCGAGGCGGCACCGAGCTACCAGCGCATCTCCGGTGAGGGGTCGTCGTGGTCGGCGAACGCGATCGACGCGATGCGAGTGAACGTGCAGCAGTTCGGCATCACCGTCGACTACAACGCAACCGGCTCGACCGCTGGTCGGAAGAACTTCCTCAACGGCACCGTCGACTTCGCTGCGTCCGACATCCCGTTCCAGTTCGAGCCCGAGGACGGCTCGGCCCCGGAGAACCCGGCGCCCGGCAGCTACGCCTACATGCCCGTCACCGCCGGTGGCACCGCGTTCATGTACAACCTCAAGATCAACGGCGCGCGGGTGACGAACCTGCGCCTGTCGGGCGAGAACGCAGCGAAGATCTTCACCGGCGCGATCAAGACCTGGAACGATCCCGCGATCCAGGCCGACAATCCGGGACTCACCATGCCGGCCCGCAACATCGTGCCGGTCGTGCGTGCCGAAGGCTCCGGTTCGACGCAGCAGTTGACGGCGTGGATGATCGACCGCCACCCGGCCGTCTGGCAGGAGTACTGCCAGCGCTCGGGCCGGGCACCGAGTTGCGGTCCCACCTCGTTCTATCCGACGGTCACCGGCATGATCTCCCAGTCGGGCGACCTCGGTGTGTCCGGCTACGTGAGCCAGGGCTTCGCCGAAGGCTCCATCGGCTACGTCAACTACTCGTACGCGCTCGGTACGCAGTTCCCGGTCGTGAAGATGTTGAACGCCGCCGGCTTCTACACCGAGCCGACGCCGGAGAACGTGGCCGTGTCGCTGCTCAAGTCGCGGATCAACACCGACGAGAGCAACCCGGCGAAGTACCTCACCCAGGATCTCTCGGGCGTCTACACCGACACCGACCCGCGCAGCTACCAGCTGTCGTCGTACTCGTACCTCATCCTGCCGACGAAGGTGGGTGGGCAGTTCAACGAGGCCAAGGGGCTCACGCTCGGCGCCTTCGCCTACTACGCGATGTGCCAGGCGCAGCAGTCGTCGGCGTCACTCGGGTATTCGCCGATGCCGGTGAACCTCGTCGAGGCGAGCTTCGAGCAGATCCGCAAGATCCCTGGCGTGCAGGTACAGGACATCGACATCACCCAGTGCAAGAACCCGACGTTCTCGGCAGACGGCACGAACGTGCTGGCCCAGAGCGCGCCGCAACCGCAGGGCTGCGACAAGCAGGGGCCGACCCAGTGCCCGAACGGCACGGGTGGCCTCTCCAACGTGCCGACCGCCGTGCTGGCTTCGGCCACCGCGCCTCCGGCG
>JBILUM010000034.1:0-10125 GCA_044370995.1 Ilumatobacteraceae bacterium
CCGCCCTCGGAGCAGTACGTGGTGAGCAACGACTCCATGGGCGTGATGACCAACGCCGAGAACCCCGTGCTCGCCCACCTCTACATCGACTTCCTGCTCGACAACGCGGTGGCCGAGAAGAACTTCAGCTGGGTCGGGTATCTGCCGGCGCTCACCAAGCTCGACGCCGACTACGTGATCGGCGCCGGGTACGTGCCCGACAACCTGCGCAGCTGCGTGCCCACCAACGACGACATCGCCAAGGGCCTGAGGTTCGAGGCGCTCGGCCCCGAGGGCGACGCCCAGTACGAGGCGGCCTGGTCGAAGTTCACTGCGGGCGGATGAGCAGCCCGAGCCTCGCCCAGATCGACCCCACGGGCGGTCGAGGACCGCGCACCACCTCCTGGGCGGGGTTCGCGCTGCCGGGCGTCGGATGGTTGGTCGCGTTCTTCGTGGTCCCGGTGTATGCGGTGATGGCCGTGGCGTTCGGCTCGGTCGATCCGATCCTGCGCACCCCGCAGCCCGCGTGGAACCCGCTCGCCTGGGACTTCTCGGCGATGAGTTCGCTGCTCGACCGGGTGTTCGGAGGCGACCTCGGCAAGGTGTTCGTCCGCACGTTCTCGTTCGTGTTCCTCGCCCTCGCCGGTTGCATCCTGATCGGCTATCCGGTGGCCTACTTCGTCGCCCGCAAGGCGTCGCGCTCGCGCGGCGTGCTGCTCGCCCTGCTCGTGCTGCCGTTCTGGATCAGCTACCTCATGCGGATGCTCGCGTGGACCAACCTGCTGCAGCAGGACGGGTACGTGAACCAGGTCCTGCAGTGGCTCCAGCTGATGGACGAGCCGCGCAACTGGCTCGACGGCGACTGGCCGACGGTCGTCATCGGACTCACCTACGGCTATCTCCCGTTCTTCATCCTCCCGCTCTACGCGGCGCTCGAGCGCATCGACGGGCGGCTCATCGAGGCCGGGCGCGACCTCGGCGCATCGAGCTTCCAGACCTTCGTGCGCATCACCCTGCCGCTGTCGGTGCCCGGCCTGTTGGCTGCCAGCGTCATCACGATCCTGCCGATGTTCGGCGACTACTACACCAACTCCTACCTCACCAGCGGCTCGCCGCGCACGGAGATGGTGGGCAATCAGATCGAGTTCTTCCTGCGCGGCTCGAGCCAGCCGCAGACCGGCGCCTCACTCGTGCTGGTGCTGATGGTGTTCCTGTTCGTGCTGATGGTGTACTACCTGCGCACCACGATGAAGGCCCAGCGGGAGTCGGAGCGATGAGGCTGTTCCGCTCTCGCCACGGCCACGCCACGTGGCTCGCGACCATCACCTGGTTGTACGTCCTGTGGTCGCTGCTGCCCGTGCTCGTCGCCGTGCGCATCTCGCTCAACTCGGGCAAGAGCCGCTCCACGTTCCAGTCCCCGTCGTTCCGCTGGTACTGGGGCGACACCACGTCGTCGGTGTGGCACGACGACACCTTGCACACCGCGATGTGGAACACGATGAAGCTCGCCGTGCTGTGCATGCTCATCGCCACGCCCCTGGGGGTCGCGATGGCGATCGGGCTGCAGCGCTGGCGGGGCAGGCTCTCCACCGGGGCGAACACGCTGATGCTCGTCCCGATCGTCACCCCCGAGATCGTGTTCGGTGTGGCGCTGTTCATCGTGTTCACCCAGGTGTACACCGGCCTCCCCGGTGGCATCACCACCCAGCTCCTCGGGCACGTCACGTTCACCCTGAGCTTCGTGGTCGTGATCATCAGGGGTCGCCTCACGGCGATCGGCAGCCAGTACGAGGAGGCCGCTCGCGATCTCGGTGCGACGAAGTTCCAGGCGCTGCGCCTGGTGCTGCTGCCCATGCTGGGCCCGGCGATCTTCGCCAGCCTGATGGTGGTGTTCGCCACCTCGGTCGACGACTTCGTGATCTCGTCGTTCCTGTCGACCGGCGCGTCCACCGAGACCGTGCCGATCAAGATCTACTCGGGCGCCCGGGCCGGCTCCACGCCGGCGCTCAACGCGCTCGCAACCGTCATGCTCATCGTCACCCTGCTGGCCGTCGCGCTCGCCGGCCTCGTGATGCGCCGCATGCGGGCGCAGGGCGATCGGGCCGCGAGCCTGTCCGGCATCACGGTCTGACGATGACGGCCTCCACCGGCGCGACGGTCGATGTCGTGGTGATCGGCGCCGGGTTCACCGGCCTCACGGTCGCCACCCAGCTGCTCGCTGCAGGGCGTTCGGTCGTGGTGCTCGAAGCGCGCGGCCGGGTGGGCGGACGCACCGAGAGCGCCGTCGACGACACGGGTCGACTCGTCGACAGCGGTGGCCAGTTCCTCAACGACGACATGCCCCACGTGCTCGCGCTGGCCGCCTCGCGCGGCCGCACGCTCGTCGCCGGCGACCACGAGCTCGCGTCGCTCGCGTTCCGGGGCGGAGGTGAGCCCACCGACGACCCGCGTGCGTTCGCCGAGCTGCTCGCCGCCGCCGACGGACCGGCCGAACGACTGGAGGGCATCGACCCCGCGTCGTTGAGCGACCGGACGCTCGGCGACTGGCTGCGCTCCCGACTCGACGGCGACGCGCTCGCTGCGGCACACGGCGGGTTCGCCGGCGCCTTCTGCCTCTCCCCCGATCTGCTCCTCGCGGCACACGTGGCCGAGATGGGCGAGCGCACGCCCATGACGCGCGACGAACTGCAGTACGTGATCGCCGAGACCCTGCACGGGCTCGCGGTCGAGCTCGGCGACGAACTCGGCGACCGCCTCCACCTGGGCACCCGGGTGCACACCGTGCACCGGCACGCGTCCGGCTCGACCGTCGTCGCCGACGGTGTCACGATCGACGCGTCGCACGTCGTCGTGGCCGTCCCGCCCGTGGCGATCGGATCGATCGTGTTCGACCCACCGCTGCCCGATGACGTGCGGTCGGCCGCTGCGGCCTTCCGCCCGGGCTCGGTGATCAAGTTCCTGGTGTCGTACCCGGCGGCGTTCTGGCACGACCCCACCGGCTCCCTCGGCAGCGTTCGCGAGTGGCTCACCCCTGCCGGGCTGTACACACGAGATGCCACGGCGCATGCCGACCACCCGTCGATCGTGGCCTTCCTCGGCGGCCCGTCGGCCGACGAGTGGGGTGCCTGGAGCCCCGAGCGACGGCGTGCCTCACTGCTCGAACACCTCGTGGAGGGCTACGGCGCTGAGGCCGAGCGACCCGTGGCGTTCCTCGAGCGGGTCTGGGCCCCCGACGACCTCGGCGCCGGCGGCTACTGCAACCTGCTCGTCGACCCGGCGCACCTCGACGCCGTCGACGTCCTCCGCCGCGGACCCGGCGACGACCCGCGGATCACCTTCGCCTGCACCGAGCTCGCACCATCGTTCCCGGGCTACGTGGAAGGGGCGATCACCGCCGGGCTCGCCGCGGCCGAGCGGGTGCTCGCACGGGCGGCGTCGAGATCGACCCCGGACGACATCCGCGACGCTGCGGCCGAGCACCGATCCGTGCCATATTGAGCACCCGTCCGACGAGGATCCATCGATCCCCCGGATGCACCCGAGGAGCTCGATCAGCATGACCGTCACCGAACCCCACCCCACTCGACCGGCACCGCGATTCGTGCGCGCCGACGGTCCCGACAAGGTCACCGGCAGCGGCCGGTACACCGCCGACCTCAGCCTCACCGGCGTGCTCGCGGCCAAGTTCCGCTACGCCGACGTGAGCCACGCCCGCATCACCCGCCTCGACGTGTCGGCCGCCCGGGCGATGCCCGGTGTGATGAGCGTCCTCACCGCAGCCGACGTCCCCGACGTGCGGTTCGGTCCCTTCGTGCAGGACCGCACCCTGTTCGCCACCGACGTCGTCCGCTACGAGGGCGAGATCATCGCCGCAGTGGCCGCCACCAGCGCCGAGATCGCGCAGCGGGCCGCCGACGCCATCGTCGTCGAGTTCGAGCCGCTGCCCATCGTCACCGATCTCGAGGCGTCACTCGCCCCCGGCGCACCGCTCGTGCACGAGGGCTGGGCCGGCTACGGGTCAGCCGACGTCGTCGTCCGCGACCGCAACGACGCCTCGTTCTCGTCGATCTCCAAGGGCGACGCAGCTGCGGCGATGGCCACCGCCGACGTGGTCGTGTCGAGCAGGTACGTGGCCGATGGCTGCCACGCCGCCCCGATCGAGCCGCGGGCCGTGCTCGCCCAGTGGGAAGGCGACAAGGTCACGATCTGGACCTCGACCCAGGTGCCCTTCGACGCCCGGGCCGGCGTGTGCGAGACGCTGGAACTGCCGGCGAACCGGGTGCGCATCATCGTGCCGCACCTCGGCGGCGGGTTCGGCGGCAAGTGCGGCTTCCACTACGAGGCCCACATCGCTGCTCTCGCTCGTGCGGCAAAGCGCCCGGTCCGCCTGGTGTTCAGCCGGCGCGAGGAGTTCCTCGCCCCCGACCGTCGCCGCGAGGGCATGATCATCGACATCACCACGGGCATGCGCGCCGACGGCTCGATCGTCGCCCGAACCGGATGGATCGCGATCGACAACGGCGCCTACACCGCCGACGGCGGGTTCTTCTCCCAGCTCGCCGCGATGCACGTGGCCGGCCCCTATCGCGTGCCGAACGTGTCGATCGAGGCCCACCTCGTCTACACCAACCACCAGCCCTCCGGCTCGGTGCGGGCGCCAACGGCACCGCAGGCCTGCTGGGCACTCGAATCGCACACCGACGAACTCGCCCGGGCGGTCGGGCTCGACCCGGTGGCGTTCCGCAAGCTCAACGCCGTCGACACCGGCGCCGAGGGCCCGAGCGGCCAGACCTACGACGAGATCGGCCTGCAGCAGTGCATCGACGCGGCGACTGCCACTGCGGGCTACGGCCAGGAACTGCCCGACGACGAGGCCATCGGTGTCGCGATCGGCTGGTGGCCGAGCTTCTCGGTGCCGTCGGGCGCCTACGTGAAGATCGACGGTGACGGCTCGGGTCAGATCATCACCGGTGCCCAGGAGTGCGGCACCGGGGCGGTGATGACCTTGCGCCAGCTCGCCGCCGACGAGCTCGGCATGGCGCCCGAGGACTTCCAGCTGGTGTACCAGGACACATCGGTCGCGCCGTACGACATGGGCGCCACCGGCAGTCAGACCCTGTTCAACAACGGGCGCGCCGTCGTGAACGCGGCCGGTCAGATCGCCGAGCAGCTGCGCAAGCTGGCCGCCGATCACCTCGAGGCGTCGCCCGACGACATCGTGCTCGCCGACGGTCAGGCCTCCGTCGCCGGCACGCCGACCGCGACGGTGTCGATCGCCGAGCTGGCCGGCATCGCCGCCGGCGGTGAACTGCTCATCGGCCACGGTTCGGGGCAACCGCCCGGACCGCCGCCGCTCGTCGGTTCCACGTGTGTCGGCGACCTCGGCATGGCCGCATTCGTCGCCCCCCAGTTCTCGTGCCACGCGGTGCGGGTGAAGCTCGACCGCGACACAGGCGTGGCCCGGGTGCTCGCCGTCAGCACGGCCCACGACTCGGGCACGATCATCAACGAATTGGGCGCACTCGGCCAGGTGGAGGGCGGCGTGCTGATGGGCATCGGCCAGGCCCTGACCGAGGGCACCACATACGACGACCAGGGCAAGCAGCGCAACGCGGCGATGCTCGAGTACAAGCTGCAGACCTGCGCCGACGCACCGCCGATCTCCACGCACTTCGTGCAGATCGCCACGCCCGACGCCGGCCCACGCGGCGCCAAGGGCCTCGCCGAAGCACCGAACGTCGCCACCGCCGCCGCCATCTCCAATGCCCTCGCAGCCATCATCGGCCGACCGGTGCGACGCCTGCCGATGACGGCCGAGCGGGTGTGGGAGACCCTGAACGAGGAGGCGGCCCGGTGAGCCTGCTGATCGCCACCACTCTCGACGACGCGCTCGCGGCGCTGGCCGCCGGCGCTCGTCCCATCGCCGGCGGCACCGACCTGGTCGTCGGCGCCCGCCACGGCAAGGCGCCGTTGCCCGCATCGCTGGTCGCGATCGACCGGATCGAGTCGCTGCGCACGATCGACCGCGCCGCCGACGGTGGGCTCGTGATCGGAGCAGGTGTCTCACACCACGCGATCGAGTCCGACCCGACGATCGGCGCGGAGTGGTCGGCGCTCGCCGATGCGAGCGCCCTCGTGGGCTCGCCCGCCACACGCCACGTCGGCACGCTCGGCGGCAACGTCATGAACGGCTCCCCCGCCATGGACACCGGCGCACCGCTCGTCGTGTTCGGCGCCGAGGCCGAGCTGGCCTCGGGCAACGGGTCACGGCGGGTCGACATGGCCACGCTGTGGGTCGGTCCGGGCCGCACGTCGGCTGCCGCCGACGAGTTGTGCGTCGCCATCCATCTGCCGGCCAGAGCGCCCCGTTCGGGCAGCGCCTATGTGCGCCTCGAGTACCGCCGGGCCATGGAGATCGCCGTCGTCGGCGCCGCCGCATCGGTGACGCTCTCGGCTGCCGGCGCCGTCGAGTCGGTACGGGTGGCGCTCACCGCCGTCGCCGCCACGATCGTCGAGGTCACCGGGCTCACCGGCGGCTCGGTCGTCGACGTCGCCGCCGCCGCCGAGGCAGCGGCGGCCGAGCAGGCCACCCCGATCAGCGACCTCCGTGCCAGCGATCGCTACCGGCGTCACTGCATCGGTGTCATGGCCCGCCGCGCCGTCGAGGCCGCATCCCGCCGCGCCAGCGGCGAGACCATCGCCATCCCCGTCAATCGTGCCGTCGGTATCGGCATGGCAGCAGGAGCCGCATCATGAGCGAGTCGATCGACCGCGACCTCACCCTGTCCGTCAACGGCATGGCCTACCCGGTGTCGGTCGACACGAGCCGCAACCTGCTCAGCGTCATCCGCACCGAGATCGGGCTCACGGGCACCAAGGAGGGCTGCGACGACTGCGAGTGCGGCGCCTGCATGGTGCTGCTCGACGGCCAGCCGGTGAACTCGTGCTCGTACCTCGCCGCGCAGGCGGTCGGTCGGGAGATCACCACCATCGAAGGCGTGATGGACGGCCAAGAGCTCCACCCGCTCCAGCGCAACCTGCTGGAAGAGGGCGGCGTGCAGTGCGGCTTCTGCACCCCGGGGATGATCATGTCGGCCACGGCCCTCCTTGCCCGCACGCCGGCACCCTCCGACGAGGACATCCGCATCGGGCTGAGCGGCAACCTGTGCCGCTGCACCGGCTACGCCAAGATCATCGCCGCCGTCCGCCGCACCGCCGACGAACAGCGCCCCTGACCCGCCTCGGGTAAGCTGATCGAGCGTTCAGCTGAACGCACGACGAGGGGGTTGGCATGAACTGGGACGTCTTCATCACCTGCGCGGTCACCGGCGCCGGGGCAACGGTGGGCAAGAGTCCGCACGTACCAGTGACGCCCGAGCAGATCGCGAATTCGTCGATCGACGCCGCCAAGGCGGGGGCCGCTGTCGTGCACATCCACGTCCGCGACCCCGAGACCGGCATCGGGTCGCGCGACACCGCGCTGTACGCGGAGGTGGCCGAGCGCATCCGCGACAGCGGAACCGACGTGGTCCTCAACTTCACCGCAGGCATGGGCGGCGACCTGGTCCTCGGTGGCGCCGAGCAGGTGCTGCCGATCAACTCCGACGGCACCGACATGGCCGGGGCCACCGAGCGGCTCGACCACGTGCGCACCGTGATGCCCGAGATCTGCACCCTCGACTGCGGCACCATGAACTTCGCGTCGGGCGGCGACTACATCATGGTGAACACGCCCAGCGTGCTCGACTCGATGGCCAAGCAGGTGCAGGAACTGGGCGTTCGCCCCGAGCTCGAGGTGTTCGACTTCGGCCACCTGGTGTACGTGCACGAGATGATCCAGAAGGGTCTCCTCGACGACCCGATCATGATCCAGCTCTGCATGGGCATCGCCTACGGCGCTCCCGACGACCCCGGCACCTTCATGGCGATGGTCAACCAGTTGCCGCGGGACTGCGTGTTCTCCGCGTTCTCGATCGGCAAGATGCAGCTGCCGTTCGTCGCGATGGCGGCGCTCGCCGGCGGCAACGTGCGAGTGGGTCTCGAGGACAACCTCTACCTCGGCCCCGGTCACAAGGCGACCAATGCCGAGCTCGTCGCCCGCGCCAAGCAGACGCTCGAGTCGATGAACGTGCGCGTGAAGGGTCCGCAGGAAGTGCGCGACCAGCTCAAGCTCGTGAAGCACGGCTGAGCACGTGAGCCCGATCCCTGGCCTGACGAAGGTCGGCCTGCTCGGCGGCGGCGTCATCGGCGCCGGCTGGGCGGCCCGCTTCCTGCTCAACGGCGTCGACGTGCAGATGTTCGACCCCGATCCCGAGGCGCCCCGCAAGGTGAGCGAAGTGATGGCCAACGCCCGGCGCGCACTTGACAAGCTCGTCATGCCGGCCCTGCCCGCCGAGGGCACGCTCACCTTCGTCGCCACGCCGGAGGAGGCCGCCACGGACGTCGACTTCGTGCAGGAGAGCGCCCCGGA
Organism: Ilumatobacteraceae bacterium; assembly: GCA_044370995.1. Lineage (GTDB taxonomy): Bacteria > Actinomycetota > Acidimicrobiia > Acidimicrobiales > Ilumatobacteraceae > VFMC01. The sequence continues at coordinate 8,450 of JBILUM010000034.1, forward strand.
GCGGATGGAGCTCAAGCAGGAACTGCTCCAGCGGGCGAGCGCCGTGGCGCCCGCGCACGTCGTGTTCGGCTCGTCGACCTCGGGGCTGCTGCCGAGCGAGATGCAACAGGGCATGACCCACCCCGAGCGGTTGGTGGTCGGCCATCCGTTCAACCCGGTGTACCTCATGCCGCTCGTCGAGATCTGCGGCGGCGCGCTCACCACCCAGGCCACCAAGGATCGCGCCGCCGAGGTCTACGACTCGATCGGCATGTACCCGCTGCAGCTGAGCACCGAGATCGACGGCTTCGTCGCCGACCGGATGATGGAAGCGCTGTGGCGCGAGGCGCTGTGGATGATCAACGACGGGGTCGCCACGGCCCAGGAGATCGACGACGCGATCCGCTTCGGCCCCGGTCTGCGCTGGAGCTTCATGGGCACCCTGCTCATCTATCGCATCGCCGGCGGCGAGGCAGGCATGCGCCACTTCATGGCCCAGTTCGGCCCGTCGCTGAAGTGGCCGTGGAGCAAGCTCACCGACGTCCCCGAGCTCACCGACGAACTGCTCGACACGCTCGTCGGCCAGAGCGACGCACAGGCGGGCAGCGCGTCGCTGCGCGAGCTCGAGATGCTGCGCGACGACTGCCTCATCTCGGTCATCCAGGGTCTGCGCACGCGCGACTACGGCGCCGGCCAGGTGCTCGACCGCTACGAGAAGGCGTTGTACGACCGGTCGTCGCAGACCGCCACTGAACCCGACCTCACCCAGCCGTTGCGGCTGCACGAGGTGAAGGTGCCGACGGAGTGGGTCGACTACAACGGCCACATGAACGACAGCCGCTACATGCAGCTGTCGAGCGAGGGCGGCGACCGCTTCCTGCGCTTCATCGGGATGGACGCGGCGTACCTCGAGAGCGGCCGCAGCTTCTTCACGGTCGAGACGCACATCAACTTCATCGCCCAGGCCAAGGCGAGCGATCACCTGTACGTCACCGTCCAGCTCATCTCCCACGACGCGAAGCGGCTGCGGATGTTCACGGCCATGCGCCGTGGCGACGACGACTCGCTGGTGGCCACCGCCGAGCACATGATGCTCCACGTCGACACCACGCTCGACAAGGCCTCCCCTGCCGATCCGACGATCCTCGCGGTGCTCGACCGGATCGCCGAGCACCACTCGCTGCTCGAGGTGCCGACCCAGGCGGGCCGGGCGATCGGCCAGGGCCGCTAGCCCCGGACTTCAGCGGGTTCGCTTGAGCGGGCTCGTGTCGAAGCCGGGGCCGAGCAGGCGACCGGCTTCGGCCAGCCAGGCTCGCTCCACCCGCTCGCGGGTGACGCCCTTCGCCTTCACCGCGAGCAGCGGCGCCCACCCGTCGATCAGGGCTGCCAGCACGAACATCGACTCGTCCGGATCGCCGGCGAGGAACTCGCCGGAGTCCTGACCGAGGCGGATCACGTTGCGGAGAGCGGCCCGCCAACGACGGTCCATACGGTCGCGCTCGGCCCCCGCGGCCTTGTCGCGCAGCGCGAGTACGCAGAGCTCCATCCAGAGCCCCCAGTCGTAGTGATGGAGCATCGCCTCCACCATCGTGCGGAGCTGCTCGCTCGCCGTCGGCTTCGACCCGCTGCGCACCGTGTAGCGATCGTGGAACTCCTGTTCGCGCAGCGCCAATGCCTGGGCGAGCAGACCGTCCTTG
>JBILUM010000577.1:0-2721 GCA_044370995.1 Ilumatobacteraceae bacterium
CCTGCACGTGCGGCGGGTTCGGCTCCCCCGCACGCTGCGCCGCGGCCACCCCGAGGTCGACGTAGTCGCGCCACCCGGTGATCAGGTCGCCGCGGAACTCGACGATGCCCATGTAGGGCGTGGCGATCCGGGCGCCGTTGGCCGCGGTGTACGAGTCGACCCCCTCGATGAACAGCCGGTCGCCGGTCTCGGCCGAGGCGAACACCGTCCACACCACGTCGTGCATCTCCGCCTGCAGCACGCCGAGCAGCTTGCGCACCTGTGCCGTGCCGCGCACCGGCGGGTGCGTCGCCGCGGCGTAGTGCCAGACGATGTCGTCGGACATGTGGCCGACCACGCCGTCGATGTCTCCGGCGGCCCAGGCGGCCATCACCCGGCGCATGAGGTCGAGCCGGGTGGTCACGAACCCGACCCCGCGAGCGCCGCCGTGAGCTTCGCGACCTGGCCCGAGTCGAGGTACTCGTCGAGGCGGACGATGAGGCCGTCGAGCACACGCACGATCACGCACGCGTCGAGCGACCAGACCCCACCGCCCGGGAGGTCGGCTTCCAGCACGTGCTGCTGCAGGAAGCCGTCGGGCAGCGCCTCGAGCCGGATCACGCGGTAGCGACGCGTCGCCAGCGCGCGGGCCATCCAGGTGAGCACCTTCATGTTCTCGTCGACGGTCTGCTCGATGCCGTCGTTGTTGTGCCAGATCCGGGCATCGGGGTGGTAACACGCCCGCACCTCGTCGACGTCGCCGCGTTCGATCGCGCCGACGAACCGGCGGGCCAGCTCGATCATGTCCGTGTCGCTCATCTGTCGCTCCTCTGTTCGTGGGCACGCGGACCCATCGGTCGGTTCTTCTGAGGGTTCAACGGCCGGTCGACAGACCGCGGCCGAGGCCGCGGGCCATCTGTGCCTCGAGGCCCTTCGGGTCGCGAGCGAGGTGGGCGCGCACCTCGACGGCCATCAGGTCGGTGTCGATCTCGTCGATGCCCTTGCGGATCGCACGCACACCGTGGGCGGCGATGTTGGCCGGCGTCTCCTTCCAGCCCACCACGTCGGCAGCCATCCGGGTGTCGACCGAGCCGACGATCAGCGCGCTGACCGCGGTGCCCTGTGGTGCGAGCTCGGCCCGGACACACGTCGTCATCGCCCGTGCCGCGAACTTCGACGGGCTGTAGCCGCCCATCGCCGGCACGGCCACCAACCCGCCGGCCGACAGCACGTTCACGATCGCGCTCTGCGGGTGCCGGGCGAGCACCGGCGCGAAAGCCCGGCACATCGCCAGCGGACCGAAGTAGTTGGTCTCCATCTCCTCGCGGGCGGCGGCGATGTCGGGCGCACCGAGCAGGGTGAGCCCGGTGAACGCACCGGCGTTGTTGACGAGGATCGAGACGTCGCGGCAGCGGCGGGCCGCCTGGACGACCTGGTCGGCGTCGGTGATGTCGAGGCGCACCGGCACGGCCCGTTCGCCGAGCTCGTCGACGAGCGCTGCTGCATTGGCGACGTCGCGGGTGCCGACGTACACGCGTGCCGCCCCGGCGTCGAGCAGTGCACGGACGAAGGCCTCGCCGATGCCCCGATTGCCGCCCGTCACGAGCGCGGCGGCGCCCTGGATCTCCATCACCCGACCTCCTTCACGCACAACGATCAGCCAACGGTGCCATGCGTCGGCCGTCCGCTCAGCATCGTGAGCCGGACCTCGATCGCGTGGATGTCGTGCGGTGCCACATCGAACGGGCTCGCACCCAGCCAGACGAGATCGGCCCGTTTGCCCACCTCGAGCGAGCCGACCAGGTGATCGAGACGGAGCGCTCGGGCCCCGTCGATGGTGTACGCCCGCAGCGCGTGCGCGACCTCGACGCGCTGGTGCGCGTGGCAGACGAGGTCGTCGCGGCGCCCCGGCCGCTGCCGCGTGACCGCAGCCTCGATCTGGCCGAGCGGCGGGATCTCGTGCACCTCCACGCCGGGGCAGTCGGCTCCGAAGGTGACGCGGGCACCGCTGCGGACGAGGTCGCCGTACGGGCAGTAGTCGCGCTCGAACCGCTGCCGGCCGACGAGCAGCGGGTACGCGTCCATGAACTCGCCCCGGTAGTCGGTGCCCCACATCGGCGTGCAGTTCGCCGTGACATCGAGCCGGGCGAAGCGCGCCACGTCGTCGGGGTGGCAGAACTCCATGTGGCAGACGGTGTTCCGGGTGTCGAGGCCGGGATGGTCGGTGCGGATGCGCTCGTACGCATCGAGCGCGCCGCGCACGCCCGCGTCACCGCAGGCGTGGATGTGGGCATCGAACCCGGCGAGGTTCGCCGCCTCGGCGAAGCGGTGCACCGTGTCGGGATCGAAGATGAACCCGCCGCGGTGCGGTTCGTCCGCGTAGTCCTCGAGCATCGCGGCCGTGTGCTGTGGGCCCACACCGTCCATGAACAGCTTGAGCGTCGTGATCGAGACGTGCTCGGAGCGGACCTCTGCGTGCAGTTGCCGCAGCGTCTCGACCGTTCGGGCCGGGTCGCCCGCAGGGTTGCGCATCACGTGTGAGCCCACGACGCGCACCGGCAGCTCGCCGGAGCGGTCGAGGTCGACCAGCAGTTGGTGGATCTCCGTCGTGAGGGTCCGGTTCTGGGTGAGGAAGCTGGCGTCGTAGTAGCTGGTGATGCCCCATGTCGGCGCCGGGAAGAACGTCAGCGCCATCGCATCCCGCACGGCGGCGAGGCTGAACATGCCCAACGCATGAGCGAC
>JBILUM010000578.1:0-2717 GCA_044370995.1 Ilumatobacteraceae bacterium
CCGCCACCCCGGTGTCACCGGCGTGGTGAGCCGGATCGCCGGCGCCCACCTGCCCCACTGGGACGGCGCGATCAAGTGCTGCCAGTCGATGCTGTTCGTGAAGGGTCCCGACATGCCGGGCCAGGCGTGGCACCAGGACGAGCGCTACATCCCCACCCGCGACCGGTCGCTGGTCGGGGCGTGGATCGCGATCGACGACGCGACCATCGACAACGGCTGCCTGTGGGTCGTTCCCGGCTCGCACCGCAACGGCTACCTGTACCCGACGGCCGACCACGGTCGGCCCGACGAGTACGACTCGTCCGACCAGGCGCAGGGTGTCGACGAGTCCGACGGCATCGCCGTCGAGGTGCCCGCCGGGTCGGTGGTGTTCTTCAACGGCTACCTGCTGCACCGCTCGCTCAAGAACCGCACGAACGGGTTCCGACGCGCGCTGGTCAACCACTATCTCAACTCGTGGTCGCTGCTCCCGTGGAGCGTCGCGCCGAGCGTGCCGGGCATGTCGATGCCGACGCTCGACAACCGCGCCGTCGTCCCGATCGGCGACGACCCGTACGAGTGGAAGGGCCTCAGCACCCCACCCGAACGGTGCTTCCTCCGTCCACTCCCGGGCCAGCCGTGGCCCGACGCGGACAGCACCGGTCAGCTGAACAGTTCGAAGAGCTGACCGATCGCGTGCAGCTGGCCGCCGCTCGTGCTCGACATGACGGCGATCGGCAGCACGCCGGTGTCGAACCACGCCTCCAACTGATCGCGCACCTCGGTCGGTGAACCGGAGATGGTGCAGTCGTCGAGCCAGCGGTCGGTCATCAGCCCCGGCAGGGCATCGCGATCGCCGGCGGCGAGCGCCGCCTCGATCGCCTCCATCTCCTCGGCGTAGCCGGCCTGCTTCCAGTAGTTCCGGTAGTTCGGCAGCACGATGTAGCCGCCGAGCGTGCGTCGGTGGATGGCACGAGCAGCAGTGCGATCGGCGTCGATGACGGTGGGCACCATGTTCGCCAACGAGAACGTGGCCCGGCGGTCGTCGGGGATGCGCGCCACCTGGGTGGGCATGTACGAGCGGGAGGCATTGGCCCAGATCGCGCCGTCGCCCACTTCGAGGGCCAGGTCGAGCATCTTGTCGCGCAGCGTCGCGAGCAGGATCGGCGGGAGGGCACCCGACGCGCGCTCGGCGGACCGGATGCCGTTCACGTAGGTGCGCATGTCGCCGAGCGGCTTGCCGGTGTCGATGCCGAGACGGTCCATCGCCGGCGCATGGCTCACCCCGAGCCCGAGTCGGAACCGCCCGTTGCTCACCTCGGCGATGTGCCCGGCGGTGATCGCGACCTCGCCGAAGTGCGAGTGGTAGATCGGCTGGATGCTCGTCCAGAACGGGATGGTGTGCGTCACGTGTGCCAGCGAGCCGCACAGCGCGAGGTTGCCGTTGATGCCGGGGCTGGCGAGCCCGGCGAAGCCCCGCCGGTCGGCCTCGGCGGCCACCTCGAGCAGTGCGTTCCGCTTGGTCGGGGTGCCGATGACGCTGAGAGCGGGAAGACGGGTCATGAGCGGGCACCGTACTCGGCGAGGTACCGTGGCCCGATGGGGAACGAGGCCGGTGACGTCACCACGCCGCGCCGTCCAGGCCGCCTGCTCAGGGTGGGCATGGTGTGCCCGTACAGCCTGTCGGTCCCCGGCGGCGTCCAGGCCCAGGTCATGGGACTCAGCCGCGAACTGCGCCGCATGGGCATCGAAGTGCGCGTGCTCGCCCCGTGCGACGGCCCGCCGCCCGCCTCGTTCGTCACCCCGCTCGGCAACAGCCTGCCGACGGCGGTGAACGGGTCGATCGCGCCGCTTGCGCCCGACCCGGCGTGCCAGTTGCGCACCATCAGGGCGCTCACCGAGGAGGAGTTCGACGTGCTCCACCTCCACGAGCCGTTCATCCCCGGGCCCACACAGACCGCCACGCTGCTGCACACCGCCCCGATCATCGCCACGTTCCACTCGGCGGGGGAGAGCGCCGCCTACAAGTACCTGCGTCGCCCCGTGCTCGCCGCCAGCCATCGCCTGGCGCACCGCGTCGCAGTGTCGAAAGACGCCGAGGAACTGGTGAAGCGGTACATCGGCGGCGAGTACGAGATCCTGTTCAACGGCGTCGAGCTCGACGCGTACACCACCACGCCGCCGCATCCGACCGACCGTCCCACCATCTTCTTCCTCGGCCGCCACGAGGAGCGCAAGGGCCTCGACGTGCTCCTCGCCGCGATGCAGCAGCTGCCCGACGACGTGCGCCTCTGGGTGGCCGGCACCGGGCCCGACACGCCCCGGTTGCAGGCCGAGTACGCCCACGACCACCGAGTGGAATGGCTCGGGCGTGTCACCGACGCGGACAAGATCGCCCGGCTCAAGGGCGCGACGGTGTTCTGTGCTCCGTCGCTGCACGGCGAGTCCTTCGGCGTGGTGCTGGTGGAGGCGATGGCGGCCGACACGGCGATCGTGGCGAGCGGGCTCGACGGCTACCGCAACGTCGCCACCGACGGGGTCGACTCGGTGCTGGTCGAGCCGGGCGACGTCGACGCGCTCGCCGCTGCGTTGCGGCGGGTGCTCTCCGACGACGGGCTGCGCCGCTCGCTCATCGCCGCCGGCGGGCCTCGCGCCGACCAGTTCTCGATGCACCGCCTCGCCGAGCTGTACGCGGCCCACTACGAGCGCATCGCGGCCGACCGCGAGGTGCGCCGCCG
>JBILUM010000579.1:0-2715 GCA_044370995.1 Ilumatobacteraceae bacterium
CCAGCGCGCCATCGGCACCGGTCGCGATGATGGCCCCGTTCGCCCGCGTCTCGCCCGCGGCGTAGTTGACGGTGGAGGTGCTCGGCCGCGCGACGTCGCCCGGCCAGATGCTGGCGAACCCGGCGGCGAGCGGCTGGGTGACGGTCACGGTCAGCGCCAGTGCGGTGGTGCCGGCCGGGATGTCGCAGCGTCCGACGGTGGGCACGACGACGGCCGCATGGTCGCCGATGCGGGCACCAGCGGACCTCGTGTCGTACAAGCGGCACGGTTCGAGCGGCTGGAATGCCGATGTCGCCCCGGGCGCCGGCGCCGCCGCAGCCGGCGTGGCTGCCTGCGGCGCGACGGTCACCGCGGCGAGCGACGCGAGGCCGGCGGCCATCACGGTCACGACGGTGAGTGCACCTGCGCCGCGTCGGCGGACGGTGCGCGCCCTCACGTGGCGCGCTGTCCGTCGTGGTAGTGCAATTCGTGGCGGAGGGTGCCGTCCGCACGCCACTTGCGCACGGCGGCCTCGCCGCGCGGGCCGTCGTGGCGACGTCCGCCGCGATAGCGCTCCTCGTAGTGGATGCCGCCGCTGGCGTAGTACCCGCGCACGGCCGGCGTGCGCGCATCGGGATCCTGCAGCACGCCCGCCGTGTAGTGCATCTCGTACTTCACCTGGCCGTCGGCGCGGTGCACGCGATAGGCCGGGTAGCCCTTCGTCGGATCGTCGAGGTGACCTGCGGTGTACCACGCCACGTACTTCTGCTCGCTCGGGAAGGTGCGGCGCACGCGACCGGTGAACTCGGGCGGGATCTCACCGTCGTCATCGACGTCGAGGGTCGCGATCACCCGGAACGACATGGAGTTGGGGAGCAGCTCCATCACCAGCCACCTGCACCCGGAGCGCGACCGTCGATTACCACGGAGGAGTCATCGGCGCAGAACCGGGAGTGCTTGAGCGTTGGGTGCCGGGCTGGGGTGTCGGGCGAGGGGTGTCGGGCAGGGTGCTCGACGGGTCGATCAGCCGAGTCGGTCGGGGTGCGGGTCGAGGCCTGCGTCGAACTCCACCTGGAGCCGGTCGCGAAGGCGCCCGGCGTCGCCGAAGCCCTTCACCTTCCACTCCCGGCGGTCGCCGGTACCGTCCAGGGCCTCGACCGACCACGGCCGGCCCAACACGAAACGGCCGAGCGCGCCCGCGACGAAGACGACGACGAACCAGACGAGGTCGATGCCGATCAGCAGCACCGGCCCGCCGAACACGAACAGCACCACCGCGAGCACCACACCGACGACGAGGAGCAACGCGACCACGCCGTCGAACGGGTCGATGCAGCCGCCCGGGTCGAGGAAGTCGTACCAGCGGGTGCGCTCGTCGGTACCGCCATCAGCGCGTCGCTTGGACGCCCGCCGACGTCGATGTGCATCGAAGCGAGCACGGACGCCACGGCCCTCGGCATGGGGCAGCCAACGACGCCGGACGCGCCACGAGGGCGCGGTCGCGGCATGAGGTGCGCGGGGAGCGCTCAGACGGCGAGGAGGTCGCGAGCGCCGGTGTCGGAGCTCGGGTGACGCAGCTTGCTCATCGCGCGCGCTTCGATCTGGCGGATGCGCTCACGGGTGAGGTTGAAGTGCTCGCCGACCTCTTCGAGCGTGCGCGGTTCGCCGCGGTCGAGGCCGAAGCGGAGCTTCAGGATCTCGCGCTCGCGCTCGTCGAGCGGGGCCAGCAGACGGGCGATCTCCTCGGGGAGCAGCGCGGTGGCGGCCACCTCGAACGGGCTCTCCGCGGAGCGGTCCTCGACGACGTCGCCGAGTTCGGCGTCGCCGTCTTCGCGCAGCGGCTCGCTGAGCGACAGGGGCTCGGCAGCGAAGCGCAGCGCCTCGGTGACCTTGTCCTCGGGCATCTCGACTTCCTTCGAGAGCTCGGCGAGGGTGGCGGGACGGCCGTACTTCAGCTCGAGTCGGCTGCGGGCCTTCTGCAGCCGGGCGAGGGTGTCGCCGGCGTGCACTGGCAGACGGATCGTGCGACCGGTGTTGGCGATGCCGCGGGTGATGGCCTGACGGATCCACCAGGTGGCGTACGTGGAGAACTTGAAGCCCTTGCGCCAGTCGAACTTCTCGACGGCGTGCATCAGCCCGAGGTTGCCCTCCTGGATGAGGTCGAGCAGCGGCAGGCCCGAGGCCTGGTACTTCTTGGCGATCGACACGACGAGGCGGAGGTTCGACTGCACGAAGGCTCGTTCGGCGTCCTCACCCTCACGGGCGAGGCGACGGAGCTCGCGCTTCTTGGTGGCTGACAGTTCCTTGCCGGCGGCATCGAGTTCGGCGAGCGCTTGCTTGCCGGCTTCGATCTGCTTGGCGAGGCGAACCTCGTCGTCCTTGGTGAGCAGCGTGTACTGGCCGATGTCGGACAGGTACAGCCGGACGAGGTCCTCTTCATCGCGCTCGACGCGATCTTTCGCCACAGAAGTCCTCCGGTCGCTCGGTCGGGTCAGGTCGGCCGTGTGAGAGGTGAACGATACCGACGCGCATCATTCCTCCACACCAGTCAAGGGGAAACCGCGGCGGCATCAGGAATCATGATCCGCGGTCGGCGGCTATCGCTGGATCCGTTGCTCCAGCGTGTGGGGGGTGATTGTGGGCGTGCCTCGGCGTGCGTCAGCGGGGCTGGGTGAGTGCGATGTCGAGTGCGCTGAAGAGGAATTCGCGATGGCCCGGCTCCAGCGCGACGCCGGC
>JBILUM010000035.1:0-10065 GCA_044370995.1 Ilumatobacteraceae bacterium
CCCGCAGCGCTGACGTGTCGACCTCGGCCCACCGGCCGCTCACCCGGTCCTGTCATTCCCGAGCCACGTCGTGCATCATGTGCGCCGTGACCACGCCACCGCCGACAGCCACCGAAGAAACCCGCTCGTCCTGGCTGCCCCTCGCCATCGTGATGCTGTGTCAGGTCCAGCTCTCGTTCAACGCCTTCAACGTCTCGATCCAGGGCATCGTCGAAGATCTCGGCATCCCGGCCAGTTCCGTCGGTCTGGCGCTCACCACCAGCACGTTCGCCATGGCCGGTTTCGTGCTGCTCGGCGCTCGCATGGCCGCACGAATGGGGGTTCGCAAGGCGCTGCAGGTCGGCATGATCGGCCCGACGGTCGCAGCGATCGTGATCTCGATCACGTCGGTCGGCTGGTCGCTGTTCGCCGTCCAGGCATTGTCGGGAGCGACCACCGCGCTCGTCGCACCATCGCTCACCGTCATCATCGCCAGCAACTACCGGGGCAAGCAGCAGGCACAGGCGATCGGATTCCTGGCATCGGCGATCCCGCTCGCCCAGGTGGTCTCGTTGTTGATCGCCGGCGCGTTCGCATCGAGCATCGGATGGCGGTGGTCGTTCGTGCTGCTGGCGGCCATCGGCATCAGCAACCTGGTGTTGAGCTTCCGCCTGCCCGCAGTCGCCCCACGGCCCGACATCGTCATCGACTGGACCGGTGCCGCACTGTCGTCGATCGGCATCATCCTGCTCTCGGCAGGGTTCAGCTTCTTGAACGCTTGGGGACTCGTGTCGGCCGATGCCGACGCACCGTTCGACATCGCAGGCCTGTCGCCGGTCATCTTCCTGCTCCTCGGGGGCATCGTCCTCGTGCACGCCTTCTTCCGCTGGACGCGTCGTCGCATGGATGCGGGCCTGCCACCGCTGTTCTCGCTCGACGTCCTGCGCTCGTCCAAGGAACGCTCGATCGTCGCCTGCATGTCGCTGATGTTGTTCATCGGCACCGCCACGAGCTTCCTGCTCCCGCTGTACATGCAGGTGGTGCAGGGCTACAGCGGCTGGAAGACGTCGCTGTCGATCGTTCCGTACACCCTGTCGATCTTCGTGGCCAACACCTTGGCGGCACGGCTGTACGACCGGTTCAGCCCTGCCCGCATCGCACGGGTCGCGTTCGCGTTCGTGTTCCTCGCGCTGACGCTGATCGCCTTCACGATCAGCAACGACTGGGGCCAGATCACGATCGTCATCGGCCTCGTGACCATGGGTCTCGCACAGGGCTGCATCGTCGCTCTCGTGTTCAACAAGCTGCTGATGTCGGTGCCGAAGGAGCAGGCCGGCGACGTCGGTGCGTTCCGCGGCCTCACCCACAACCTGTCCGGCTCGGCCGGCATCGCCGTCGCGACCGCGATCGCCATCTCGACGCTGGGGATCTTCGTCACGCGCGACGTCGCATCGTCGACCATCTTCACCGACCAGTTGGTGCAGGAGGTCAACCTCGACAACGCCGACTTCATCACGAACGATCAGCTCACGGCCATCCTCGAGGAACGGACCAGCGCGACGCCGGCCGAGGTGGACGCAGCGGTCGAGGTGATGTCCGATGCTCGACTCAATGCGCTCCAGCTGACGTTGATGTTGCTCGCAGCGCTCGCGTTGCTGGCCCTGGTGCCAGCAGGCGGCATGCCCGACTTCCGCAAACCCGACCTCACCGTCGACGACGAAGAAGCCATCGCGTCGGGCACGACCACGTCCTGACCCGGGAACCCCCTGACCCGGGAACGACCCGACCCGGGAAACGACGGAGGCCCCCGTACGGGGGCCTCGGGCATCGTGGACCAGTCTGCATTGCGGTGGTGGGGCTAACAAGAATCGAACTTGTGACCTCATCCTTATCAGGGATGCGCTCTAACCGACTGAGCTATAGCCCCGCTGTAGCGATTCGCCAGGCTATCGGGCGCGCGAGGAAACACTCAACCAGGATCCGCGACCGCGCGACGGTGCGTTCACGGCCGAGCCGAGCCGCCGGTGGCGTCGAGTGACGAGACGTTCGTCGCCGACGTCCCCCTCGGCTTCGCCACGACCTCCTCCTCCAACACGCTCACCCGGATGCCGCCGACCAGGTCGGTGATCAGATTGAACAACGTCGCCATCAGCACGGCGAAGCCGGTGAGACCGATCGACACGAACAGGCCGCCGATCCAGGCGTTGTGGTAGATCTCGCCGCCCTTGAACTCGAAGCTCTCCCAGCCGAACTGCTCGAAGAACTTCTCGACGTTGTCGACCGTGCCCGTCGCATGGGCGACGTTCCACAACAGCACACCCGACGTGAGGCACACGAGGTACAGCATCACGTTGAACACGAGCGCCACCTTGAAGACGCTCCACGTGTCGACATGACGGACGACTCGGGTCACCCGGCGCACACGTGGCTTGGCCCGCCGGAACAGCACCGGTGCCCGCAGCGGCCGCTTCGGCAGCACGACGCCGCTCGTCTCGTCGGGGCTGGTCTCGTCGGGACTGCCCGTGACCACCTCGGGCACGAGCGGGATCACCGGGACGAGCTCGGTGTGCTCCGGCGACGGCGCCAGGGCCTCGACCTCCGGGGTCGTCACCAGCGCGGTCGGCAGGTCGGCGGACACGGCGGTCCAGTCCTCGGGCACCAGGACGAGCTCCGTCGCCGCGGCCCGGATCCCACCGGCGCCGTCGGTCTCCGAGGGTTCGTCGGCGGTGCCAGTGGTGCCCGTGTTGCCAGTGGTGCCCGTGTTGCCAGTGATGCCAGGTGGACGCGGCGTGCCGTCGGTGGACGAACCCTCGCTCGAATCGGACTCCCGATCGATCAGGTCGCCTCCCGACACTGCGGCGGCCGGGACCGACAGCGGTGGGTACGTGGGGTCGGCCTCGACGATCGTGGGCAGCGGCATCGCGTCGGACGGATCGTCGACGACGGCGGGCGCCTCACCCAACTTGGCCAGCCGATCGAGGATGTCGTCGGCACCGGTCGTGACAGGAACGCCACGCTTGGATGGCGCTCCCCCAGAACCCCCGGAACCCCCAGAACCCGCAGAACCAGCCTTGGACGTCGAGAGCTTCGGTTCGCGGGTGCCCGCACCCGCTGCCGCGGTCTTGGCAGTCGGCTTTGCGCTCGCCTTCTTCGGGACCACACGGCTCGCCGTGCGCGCCGGAGTCGGCTTCGGTGCGCTGGGATCGCCGGTGGTCACGCCGACGAGCTTAGAGAACCGGGCCGCACCGACAGGCGCGCCTCGGACCGACATCCGTGGCCGACGATCACGGGTCGCTCGATCACGGGCGCTCGATCACGGGTCGCTCGGATCGTCCGTCGCGCTCGCGGTCGCGACGGCGTCACCGACCCTGACGGTCACCGTCACCACGGACGTCCGCTCGACGAAACCGACCAACCGGCCCCCGTTGCGGGACGCGAGCCGTGCTGCCGCCGCCGCGCCACCATCGACGGCGGCCAGCACCGCCGCATCGGCTGCGGTCTGGGCCCGCTGTCGCTGCACCATCGCCACCCCCAACTCGGCGGTCGCCACCGCCGCCGTTGCCGCGACCACGACCGCCACCGTCACCAGGAGCACCATGCTGCCCCGATCCGTCATCGCCTCGCGCGTTCGTCGCACGGGTGCACCTCCCTGACTCGACCTCACCGGCACTCGACCTCACCGGCACTCGACCGGCGCCGCAGGGGCGCGATCAGGGGACGCTGGTCCCGAACGCAGTGCGATCAGTCGCCGGCATCGCCTTCGCCGGCATCGCCGTCGTCACCGTCACCCTCACCGTCGTCGTCGCTGGCGAGGATCGGGGCGACCGAGGCGACGGTCTGACCGTCATCGAGGCTCATCAACCGCACGCCCGTGGCGTCGCGGCCCTGCGAGCTGATGTCGCTCACCGCCATGCGGATCATCACACCGCCACTCGAGACGGCCACGATGTCGTCGTCCTGACCGACCATGAACGCCGCGACGACCTTGCCCTTCTTGCCGGTGAGCTTGATGCCGATCACACCGATGCCGCCACGGCCCTGGGTGTTGAACTTGTCGAGGTCGGTGCGCTTGCCGTAGCCCGACTCGGTGATCAACAGGATCGCCGTGTCGTTGCGGGCCACGTCGACGCTGACCACCTCGTCGCCGGGACGGAGCTTCATGCCGCGGACCCCGCCCGCGTTGCGGCCCATCGGACGCACCTCGTCCTCGTTGAACCGGATGGTCATGCCGCTGCGCGCGACCATGAAGATGTCGTCGGTGCCGCTGGTCTCGATCACCTTCACCAGCTCGTCACCATCGCGCAGGTTGATCGCGATCAGACCGTCACGACGCGACGAGTCGTACTCGGTGAACGCGGTCTTCTTCACCGTGCCGTTGCGGGTGGCGAAGAACAGGTTGCGTTCACCGGCGAAGTCACGGGTGTCGATGATCGCCTCGATCGTCTCGCCGGCCTGCAACGGCAGCAGGTTGACGATCGGCATGCCCTTCGCCGTGCGCTCACGCTCGGGGACGTCCATCGCCCGCAGGCGGTAGACCTTGCCCCGGTTGCTGAAGAACAGCAAGAACGCGTGCGCCGTGGTGAAGATGACGTTGCGGACGATGTCGTCGGTCTTGAGTCTCGCCCCGCTCACCCCGCGGCCGCCGCGGCCCTGCGTCTTGAAGTTCGCGGCCGGAACGGCCTTCACGTACTGGGCCTGCGTCATCACGATGACGAGTTCCTTGTCCTCGACGAGGTCCTCGATGCTCATCTCGCCGGTGTCGAACGCGACCTGGCACACGCGTGGCGTGGCGAACTCGTCCCTGATCGCGAGCATCTCGCTCTTGATCACCCCGCGCAGCTTCTCGTCGGAGTCGAGGATGCTCTGCAGTTCGGTGATGCGCTCCTGCAGTTCGGTCATCTCGCGCTCGAGGTCGATCCGGCTGAGCCGGGTGAGCTGGCGCAGCTGCATGTCGAGGATGTCGACGGCCTGGATCTCGGAGAACTCGTACGGCGGAGCCATCAGCTGTTCCTTCGCCGATCCCGCGTCCTCGCTCGCTCGGATGAGGGCGATGATCTGGTCGATCACGTCGAGCGCCTTGAGGCGACCCTCGACCTTGTGGGCACGGTCCTTCGCCCGCTGCAACCGGAACTCGGTCCGCCGGGTGATGACCTCCACCTGGTGGCGGATGTAGCCCTGCAGCGCCGTGGTGAGGTTGAGCGTGCGCGGGACGCCGTCGACGAGGGCCACCATGTTCACGCCGAAGCTGGTCTGCAGCTGGGTGAGCTTGAACAGGTTGTTGAGCACCACGTTGGGGTTCGCGTCGCGCTTGAGGCTCACCACCAGTTCGGTCTTGCCGCCGGCCGAGCCGTCGTTGACGTCGCTGATGCCGTCGAGCTCACCGGAGTCGACGAGCTCCTGGATGCGGCCGGCGATCGACGAGCAGCTCGTCTGGTACGGCAGCTCGGTGACCACGATCTGGTAGCCGCCCTTGCGGGTCTCCTCGATGCTCGCGGTGGCGCGCATCTTCACGCTGCCGCGACCGGTGCGGTACGCGTCCATGATCCCGGCGCGGCCGAGGATCGACCCGCCCGTCGGGAAGTCGGGACCCTTCACGAACTGCATCAGGTCGTCGGGAGTCGCGTCGGGATGGTCGATCAGGTGCACCGTCGCGTCGATCACCTCGCCGAGGTTGTGCGGCGGGATGTTGGTGGCCATGCCGACCGCGATCCCCTGGCTGCCGTTGACGAGCAGGTTGGGGAACCGCGCCGGCAGGACGGTGGGCTCCTCGCGGCTCGCGTCGTAGGTGGCGACCATGTCGACGGTGTTCTCGTCGATGTCGGCGAGCAGCTGCATCGCCAACGGGTGGAGGCGGCACTCGGTGTAGCGCGAGGCGGCCGGGCCGAAGTCGGGCGACCCGTAGTTGCCGTGGAAGTCGATGAGCGGGTGCCGCAGCGAGAACGGCTGCGCCATGCGGACGAGGGCGTCGTAGATCGCGCTGTCGCCGTGCGGGTGGTACTTCGCCATCGTGTCGCCACTCACGCGGGCCGACTTCACGAACGGGCGGTCGGGGCGGAAGCCCTGCTCGTCCATGTCCCAGATGATGCGGCGGTGCACCGGCTTGAGGCCGTCGCGCACGTCGGGCAGGGCGCGCGACATGATGACCGACATCGCATAGTCGAGGAAGCTGCGCTCCATCTCGTCCTGCAGTGCGACGGGCTGCACCGCGAGCGACGGGTCGCGCTCGAGGGCGCCGCCGGCACCGCCGACGGGCTCGGCACCGGCACCGCCGACGGGCTCGGTCTGGTCGGGGAGATCGCCCTCAGCAGAGGGATCGGAAGCGTCGTCGGGCTGGTCGGGGGGGTTCGGGGTGTCGCTCATCAGAAGTCGAGGTTCCTCACGTCACGGGCGTTGGTCACGATGAAGTTCTTGCGCAGGTCGACGTCGTCGCCCATGAGCACGCTCATCATCTCGTCGGCGATGGCGGCCTGCTCGACCTCCACCTGCAACAGGGTGCGCGTGGACGCATCCATGGTGGTCGGCTTGAGCTCCTCCCAGTCCATCTCGCCCAGGCCCTTCAGGCGCTGGAACTCCTTCTTGTGGTTGGGATGGCTCTCGAGGAACGCCGCCTTCGCGTGCTCGTCCTTCAGGTAGATCTTCTCCTTGCCGACCACGGTGGAGAACAGCGGTGGCTGGGCGATGTACACGTACCCGGCTTCGACCAGCGCACGCATCTGCCGGTAGAAGAACGTGAGCAGCAGGGTGCGGATGTGGCTGCCGTCGACGTCGGCGTCGGCCAGCAGGATGATCTTGTGATAGCGGGCCTTCGAGGCGTCGAACTCGTCGCCCACGCCGCCACCGATCGCGGTGATGAGGCTCTGGACCTCGTTGTTCTTGAGCATCTTGTCGAGACGGGCCCGCTCGACGTTGAGGATCTTGCCGCGGATGGGCAGCAGCGCCTGGGTGCGCGGATCTCGCGCGTTGAGCGCCGAGCCACCGGCCGAGTCGCCCTCGACGATGAACAGCTCGCTCTCCTCGGGGTTGCCGCTCGAGCAGTCCTTCAACTTGTCGGGCATGCCGGCACCGGCGAGCGCGGTCTTGCGGCGGATCGCGTTGCGCGCGTTCTTCGCGGCGACCCGGGCCTGGGCCGCAGCCTGGGCCTTCTTCACGAGACGGTTCGCCTCGGTGGGGTTCTCCTCGAGCCATTCGGCGAGCCGCTCGTTGGTGGCCTTCTGCACGAACGAGCGCATGGGCACGTTGCCCAACTTGGCCTTGGTCTGGCCCTCGAACTGCGGCTCGCGGAGCTTGACCGACACGATCGCAGTGAGGCCCTCGCGGATGTCCTCGCCGAGGAGGTTCTCGTCCTTCTCCTTCAGCAGGTTCTTCGTGCGCGCGTACTTGTTGACCGTGGCCGTGAGCGCCGTCTTGAAGCCCTCGACGTGCATGCCGCCTTCGATGGTGGAGATGCCGTTCGCGTAGCCGTGGATGCCCTCGTGGTAGCCGGTGTTCCACTGGATCGCGATGTCGAGGGTCTGGCCGCCCTCGGTGTCCTCGTCCTCGTAGTGGGCGACCTTGCTGAACAGTGCCTCCTTCGACATGTTCAGGTGCTTCACGAAGTCGACGATGCCGCCCTTGTACTGGTACGTGACCTGCTGCTCGCGGCCGGCCCGCTCGTCGGTGAATGCGATCTCGAGCCCCTTGTTGAGGAACGCCATGGTCTGCAGGCGCTCGAGCACGGTGCGGGCCACGAACTCGGTGCCCTCGGCCACGAAGATCGCGGGATCGGGCCAGAACGACACCGACGTGCCGTTCACCCGGGTGTCGGCGGGCGTGGGGCCCACGTCGGCGAGGCTGCCCTGCGGCGTGCCGCCCTTCGCGTACTCCTGCTGGTAGCGCCGGCCGCCGCGGTCGATCTCGATGAGCAGTCGCTCGCTGAGCGCGTTGACGACGCTGACGCCGACGCCGTGGAGGCCGCCGGAGACCTTGTAGCCCTCGCCGCCGAACTTGCCGCCGGCGTGAAGGACGGTGAGCACGACCTCGGCAGCGCTCTTGCCCTGATGGGGACCGCTCGGGTACGGGTCGACCGGGATGCCACGACCGTTGTCGTCGACACGGCAGCCACCGTCGGCCAGGAGCGTGACGCCGATGCGGGTGCAGTACCCCGCCATCGCCTCGTCGACGGAGTTGTCGACGACCTCCCAGATGAGGTGGTGGAGACCCTGGAGACCGGTGGAACCGATGTACATGCCGGGGCGTTTGCGGACCGGATCGAGGCCTTCCAGGACCTGGATGTCCTTGGCGCCGTAGTCGGCCGTTGCCTTGTTGGTGTCGCTGGACACTCACACCTCGAGTCATCAAGTGGGGGCGAAGGCGTCACAGACCGGAAGGCACGTCGGAAAACGTGAGCTGAACTGCGACGACATGGTTGGCGACGAGCTGCTGGCGACGGCACGAGAAGTGCCGCGAGCACGGGCCGCGATATGGCCGTCAGTCTACCGTGGGGGTGCCACGGACAGGTGGAGCCTCACCGGTTCCGGACGGGTCGTCGGGTGCCCGTCACACCCTGGTCACGCTGCGTGTTCGCGCACTTTCCGAGGCCTCGCCGGCCGGCCGGTCAGGACCGTTTGACCCGGATCTCGAACTGCCGGATCGTGGCCCCCGCGACGTCGCGCAGCCGCTCGCGCAGATCGGCCTCGAGGAACTTCAGCTGGGTCGCCCACGCCGGGTCGTCGACCTCCACCACGAGGCGGTCGCCGTCGAGCTTCACCGGCTGCACATGGGCCGCGACCGCGGGCCCGACCACCTCGTCCCACCTGCCGAACACCCCACCCATCGCCTGCGCCGGCACGGCACCGGCGCGCGCCGACTCCGGGCCGCGCAGCGACCGGACCACCCCGGTGAGGGCGTCGCGCAGGGGCATCGGCTCAGTCGCCATCGACGTCCACCGTAGCGGCGGCGCTCGCCGGGCGTTCCAGGACTCCGGGTGCCATCGGGGTCGCAGCCGGATCGTGGTCGCCCGGCGCGTCGCCCGGCGCGTCGGATGGCGCGTCGACCGTGCCGGCGACGATGCGGACGGTCGCGTCGGGGTGCGCCGCGTCGGGCAGCGGTGACGCCGTGGTGAGCACGACCTGGCCGGGTGGCAGATGGTGCAACAGGGCCGTGGCGCGCTGGGCGTCGAGCTCGCTGAGGACGTCGTCGAGGATGAGCACCGGTGCGCTCCCGGTGCGCTCGGTGACGAGCCGATGGGCACCGAGCCGCAGCGCGAGGGCCAGCGTGCGCTGCTCACCTTGCGAGGCGTGGGTGCGCGCCGGCATCCCGTTCACCATCAGCTCCACGTCGTCGCGGTGCGGGCCGACGGTCGACACGCCGCGGCGCACGTCGTCGGTGCGCGACTCGGCCAGGGCCGTCGCCAGACCACGCTGCCGCCACCCCGGTTCGTAGCGCAGCTCGATCGGGGTGACGACACCGGCGAGGTGCTCGTAGGCCTCCTGCACCATCGGGTCGAGTCGCGCGACCAGCACCGAGCGGGCGTGACCGAACTGGTCGCCGAGCTGGGCGAGCTTCGCGTCCCACACGTCGAGGGTGATCTCGGCAGCCTCGTCGAGGCGGCCGTTGGCCTGCTTGAGCAGGGTGTTCCGCTGTTTCACGACCCGATCGAGCTCGAGTCGCAGCGCGTCGTACTTGAGCGCCAGCGCCACGAGAGTGTCGTCGAGGAAGCGGCGTCGTTCACCCGGACCCTCCTTCACGAGCGCCAGGTCGTCGGGTGAGAACACGCTCACGCGCACCACGCCGAGCAGGTCGCGCGTGCGCGGCAGCTTCTGGCGGTTGACCAGCACCCGGTTGCGGCCCGATCGGTTGAGCTCGGCCTCGACGAGCACCTCGCGGCCGTCCTCCTGCAGCACCGTGGCACGGATGACCGCCGTGTCGGCACCCATCCGGATCAGGGCTTCGGCCGGCGCACCGCGGAAGCTGTCGAGGGTGGACAGGTACCCGAGGGCCTCGGCGACGTTGGTCTTCCCCTGGCCGTTGAGCCCGACGACGGCGGTGGTGCCGGCCGTGAGGCCGAACGACGCCGAGACGTAATTGCGGTAGTCGACGAGGTCGAGC
>JBILUM010000580.1:0-2708 GCA_044370995.1 Ilumatobacteraceae bacterium
CGGGCCAGTGCGGTGCAGATGCCTGATCGGACTCGCGGTCGGACTCGCGGTCGGGCTCGCGATCGGGCTCGCGATCGGAGGAGGGCGCCACCTGGGCCATCTGCGCGGTGTCGTCCACGTCCGGCGACAGCTCGGTCGTCGTCGGCTCGGTCGTCGTCGGACCGGCGTCGGGGCGCGCGCCGGGCACGAGGTGCCGGGTGCGGTCGAACGCCAACAGGTCGGATGACATGGTCGTGGTTCTCCAGCGCTCGTTCGCGCTCGTTCTGGCAGTTCTGGCAGTTCTGGCAGTTCTGGCGGATCTGGGGGATGTCGCGTGGTTCGTGCGATCGGTGCGTGCCCCCGGCACCCGTCACCGACGATACTTCCAGGAGCATGCAGGCAGTCCAGACCGAACCCGAGCCTCGATCCGGGCGCTTCCCGCTGGGCCTCGCTCTCATCACCCTCGTCGGCGCGTGTTGGCGCCTCGGCGTGCTCGCGTTCGACAAGTGGGACCAGCCGCTGCTGCTGAACGATTCGCTGTACTACTCGGCACAAGCACGCCAGTTGGTCGACGGGATCTGGTTCCGCGAGATCTTCGTCGATCAGCCGGGAGCCGAGCACGGGCCGCTCACCTCGGTGCTGCTCGCCAGCGTCAGCTGGGTGGATCAGCCGGTGCCGTGGCAGCGCCTGGTGACGGTCCTGTGCGGGATCGCCACGATCGTGGTGATCGGTCTGCTCGGCCGACGGATCGGCGGCGACCGGGTGGGGCTCGTCGCCGCGGCGATCGCCGCGGGGTATCCGAACCTGTGGATGAACGACGGCCTCGTGATGTCGGAGAGCGTCAGCGTGCTGATGGTGAGCCTTGCCCTGTGGGCTGCGCACCGATTGCTCACCGAGGTCGACGCGCGGACGGCGACGGCTCGGGCAGCCGCATCCGCAGCGGTCGTCGCGGGCGTGCTCGCGGGGCTCGCCGCCCTCGCCCGTAGCGAACTGGCACTCCTCACCCCGGCTGTGATGGTGCTCGTCGCGATCCGGCTCCTCCGCCGCCGGCCGGCGGGTGCACCGTGGGCCCGATCGCTGACGCTCCCGTTCGTCGTGGGGCTGTCGTCGTTGCTCACGGTGGCGCCCTGGGTGGCGTTCAACATGGTCCGGTTCGAGGAGACCGTCACGCTCACCACCAACGACGGCACCACGCTGCTCGGCAGCTACTGCGACGCCTCGTTCTCGGGTCCGAACATCGGCGGCTGGTCGTTGCTCTGCGTCGTCGCCGATCCCGACTACTCGATGGACGAGGAGCCGAGCGTGCGTTCGGCGCGTCAGCGAGACCTTGCGATCGACTACGCGAAGGAACACGTCGGCGACCTGCCCAAGGTCGTCGTGGCGCGGATCGGGCGGACGCTCGACCTGTACGGCCTCGACAGCCTGGTCGCGCAGGACGTCGGCGAGGAGCGCTACCGCTGGGCGTCGTGGGCCGGGATCGTCATGTGGTGGGTCCTCGCCGTCGCTGCCGTCGTCGGGGGCGTCGTCCTGCGGCGGCGCACCGCACCGACGACGTGGCCGTTGTGGCTGTTGCTGTGCCCGGTCGCCTCGGTGACGATCACCACCGTGGTGTTCTACGGCGGCCATCGCATCCGCTCGTCGATGGAACCGACGGTGATCGTGCTGGCGGCGGTGGCGCTGGTCGCGCTCGCGAACCGCCGTCGTGGGCCGGACGGGGCGGGCGAGGCGACCGCACCCGGCGAGGGCTCGTGACCGGACCGGCGCACGAGCGACGAACGATCGAGTACCAGCCGGCACTCGACGGCGTCCGCGCCGTGGCGGTCGCGCTGGTGCTCGTCTTCCACGGCGGCGCCACCTGGATGACCGGCGGGTACGTGGGCGTGTCGGTCTTCTTCACGCTGTCGGGCTATCTCATCACGTCGCTGCTCCTGGTGGAGCACGGCCGAACGGGCACGATCGCACTCGGGCGGTTCTACGCGCGGCGGATGAAGCGGCTGCTGCCGGCGAGCCTGGCGTGCCTGGTGGCGGTCGCCATCGCGGCCGCGGCCGGCGCCTTCGACGAGTTCACGTCGCTGCGTCGAGACCTGTTGGGCGCCCTGTTCCAGGTGGCGAACTGGGTGAAGCTGTGGGGCGACGACAGCTACGCCGACCTCACGAACGCGACGCTCGGCCGGGTGGCGCCGCTCGAGCACTACTGGTCCCTTGCGATCGAGGAGCAGTTCTACTGGTTGTGGCCGCTGGCGGTCATCGGCATGTTCCGTGTGTGCCGCTCGGCCGCTGCCGTCGGGCGAGCGATCGGTGTCCTCGCAGTGGTGGCCGTCGGAGCCGCCTTCGTCATCGCTGCGGTGTGGGGCCCCGACGCCGCGTACTGGGCGACGCCGGCGCGCGCCGGTGAGATCCTGGTCGGCGCTGCCCTCGCCGCCGTGTTCCACGTCCGTGGCCCGTGGGGCACCTGGTCGGTGTGGTTGGCACCGCTGGGCCTCGCCGTCGTGGGATGGGCGGCGACCACCTGGCCGGCCGGGAGCGGTCCGGCGTACGACGGCTGGTTCGGCGTGTTCGCGCTGGCGAGCGTGGGGCTGATCGCCGGGTTGCAGCATGCGTCGCCCCTGCGCGCTGCGCTCTCGGCGCGCCCGGTGGTGTGGGTCGGCACGATCAGCTACGGGCTCTATCTGTACCACTGGCCGATCTTCGCGGTGCTCACCGACGAGCGGGTCGGCGTCTCGGGCCTG
>JBILUM010000224.1:0-5192 GCA_044370995.1 Ilumatobacteraceae bacterium
GCTGTTCGATCACGCGGCGGGCCGCCTCGGCCAGCCGGAAGCGGGCGTCGGCGGGATCGGGCGATCGCTCGAAGTCGAACACGGGGACGGCTCGCCCAGCGGTCAGTCGAGCAGGTCGACGACGACGGGCGCGTGGTCGGACGGCTGGGTGCCCTTGCGCGCGTTGCGGTCCACGATCGACCAGGCGGCCCGCTCGGCCACGGCCCTGGTGCCGAGCACGAGGTCGATGCGGAGCCCTCTGCCCTGGTGGAAGTCGCCGGCCCGGTAGTCCCACCAGCTGTAGAGGCGATCCTGCTCGTAGTGCTGGCGGAAGAGGTCGCTCAGCCCCCACGACTCGAGGTCGGCGAGGAGGTCGCGCTCGGCCTGACTCGTGTGCGTGGCGTCGACGAACTTCGACGGGTCGTAGACGTCGCGGTCGTCGGGCGCGATGTTGAAGTCGCCGGTGACCACGAGCGGCTCGTCGGGGCTGCCGACCGCGTCGAGGTGTCGCTTCAACTGGGCGAGCCAGCGCAGCTTGTACTGGTAGTGGTCGTTGTCGAGCGAGCGACCGTTGGGCACGTAGACACTGCTGCAGCGGACCCCACCGCAGCGTGCCGTGATGATCCGGGCGTCGGGGTCGGGCTCACCCGATGCCGGTGCGAAATTGGCGACGACGTCGTCGATGCCGACCTTGGAGAGGATCGCGACGCCGTTCCACTGCCCCTGGCCGTGGTGCACCGACTCGTAGCCGAGGCCCTGGAACGTGAGCGCCGGGAAGGCGTCGTCGGCGAGCTTGGTCTCCTGCATGCACACGACGTCGGGCTGCACCTCGGCGAGCCACTCCTCGACGCGGGGCAGACGGACCTTGAGCGAGTTGACGTTCCACGTGGCGATGCGCACGCCCCGACCGTAGCGGGGCGCGAGCGATCTCACGCCGCCGCGGCGACGGATCGGCGACCTCGGATCGGCGACGGATCGCCGACCCTCGATCAGCGCGGTTCGGGTCAGCGGTGGCGACGGGTGCGCTTGGCCGGCGCGTCGGCGGCCGGGACCGCCTCGACCGGGGCGGTAGCAGGCGTTGCCACCGCGGTCGCCTTCGTGGCCCGGCCGGCCTTCGTGGCCTTGGCCTTGGTGGCGTTCACCGGCGTGGCCGCCGTCGCCGCAGCCGGGGCGTCGATCGCCTTGGATGCCTTGGATGCCTGAGTGGCCTTGGATGCCTTGGTGGCCTTCACCGGCGTGGTGGCCTTCGCCGTCCTGGTCGTCGCCTTGGCAGCCGTGCCAGTCGCCGGCGCAACTGCCGCCGAGGTCGATTTGGTCGCCTTGGTCGCCTTCGCCGGCGTCGTGGCGGCCACGGGCGCGGTCGCCTTGGTCGCCTTGGTCGCCTTGGTCGCCTTGGTCGCCTTGGTGGCCTTGGTCGCCTTGACCGGCGCCGGATCCGACGGTGCCGTCACGACCGGCGCCCCCGGAGCGGCTGCCTGCTTCGACCCGCGCCGCCCGGTGCTGCGCGATGTCGGCGATGTCGGCGACTCGGGCCCGGTGGGTGCCGTCGGCTCGAGCGCGAGCGACGGCTGCGCCGGTGCTGCGGCCTTCTTGCTCGGGCGCCGGCCCTTCGTCGGTGCCGTGGCGGAAACCTCGGCGAGCGCCGCGTCGATCGCGAGGGCGACGGTGGAGCCCGCATCCGGCGCGACCGGGGGCTTGGTGCGCTTCGACGTCCGCGACGCCTTCGCCGGGGCCTCGGCCGGCAGCTTCGCCGTCGCCATCGCCGCCATGGCCAGGTCGATGCTGCGACGGGCGGGGGCGAAGCTCTCGACCACGAGGGTGACGGCATCGCCGATCTTCATGAACTCGCGGGCGCTGCGCGGTGCAGGGTCGCTCATGAGGCGAAGCGGCACGTAGCCCTTCACCTCGCCGACGCGCACGTAGGCACCGTGCGACGAGTAGTTCTCGACGACCGCGTTGACGCTGCTGCCGAGCGGATGGTGCTCGACGAAGGACAGGAACGCCATGAGGTCGTTCACCGGTTGCCCGGTCTTGGGCGCCGCGGTCGCTGCCGACGCAGGGGCCGGTTGGCGATCGGCAGTCGAAGCAGCGGCGGGCGCTGCGGCACCGCGCCCGCCCACACGAGCACCGGGCGGCGGCGCCTTGGGCACCGGCATCGGCTGGCTGGCTTCGGGCGAACCGATGCGGGCCGAGCCGCGCTTGTCGGGGCGTTCCGAGCGATCCGCACGGTCGGCCCGCTCGCTGCCACCGGCCTTCTTGCGCTTGGCCTCTTTCATCGCGCTGCGGCTCACCGGGCCGCGCACGGGGATGCGTGGCACGAAGACCCAGCCGATGTGCGGCACGGGCTTGCCACCGATGAGGCGACCCTCGTCGAACAGCCAGTCGTACTGGCCGTGGAACTCCTGGAAGGAGTCGTTGGTGAGGATCGTCGCGCCCACCTTGTTGGCGATGGAGAGGACGAAGGCGTCGCCGCGACCGACGGCGCCGGCCGGCGGAGCGACGAGTTCGTTGTTGGCGATGGCCTCGTCGAACTCCTTCACCTCCTTGTTCTCGATGCGATGGCCGAAGGTGGCGTCGACGACGACGGTGATGAGGGCGTCGGGGTGTTCCGCCATGAACGCCATCACCGCCTCGTTCAGCTGGGAGAGGCTCGGCATCGAGCGCCCCTCGGTGGCGATGTTGGATCCGTCTACGACGACGTGGTGAGGCATAACGCGTCCAGTCAACCACGCGTGCGGCCCGTCCGGCCGGATCCCGTCTCAGGTGGCGGGACGGCGCATCACTACCATCGCCCGCATGTCAGACGCCCCCACCTCACCGAACCAGTCCACCGCCGTCGGCCTCAAGGCGGTGCTGTGGGACTTCGGTGGCGTCATCCTCTCCAGCCCGTTCGAGGCGTTCAACTCCTATGAGCGCCGGCGCGGCCTGCCGCCCGACTTCATCCGTGGCGTCAACGCGACGAACCCGCTCACGAACGCCTGGGCCCAGCTCGAGCGCAGCGACATCTCGCCCGTGCAGTTCGACACCGCGTTCGCCGACGAGAGCGAGGCGCTCGGCCATCGCGTACCCGGCGCCGACGTGCTCGCGCTGCTGTCGGGCCAGGTGCGCCCCGAGATGGTGCGAGCGCTCGACCGGGTGATCGAGGCGGGGTACCGCACGGCGTGCCTCACCAACAACGTCAGCGGCGAGCACTCGTCGGCCGAGCGGGCCGAGACGATCAGGGCGATCATGGCCCGGTTCGAACACGTGGTCGAGAGCAGCAAGGTCGGCTGCCGCAAGCCCGAGCCGCGGTTCTACGAGATCGCCTGCGAGCTGCTCGGGGTCACGCCGCACGAGTGCGTGTTCCTCGACGACCTCGGCATCAACCTCAAGCCCGCGGCGGCGATGGGCATGCGCACCATCAAGGTGCTCGACCCCGCCGACGCGCTCGCCTCACTGTCGGCGATCCTCGACCTCGAACTCGCCTGAACTCGCCTGAACTCGCCTGAACTCGCCTGATCTCGCCTGACCCGACCCGGCGAGGGCCGGAGCGGCAGGGAAGGTCAGAAGCCCTGGAAGGTCTCGTCCATGAGGTCGGCGAGCTCCTGGTCGTGGATGGCCTTCGAGCCGGTGGCCGGGCTGCCGCTCTCGACGCGGGCCACGTGGCGCAGGTCGTACCCGCGCTCTTTGACGCGCCAGGTGCGGTGTTCGACGAAGCTCCACGGACCCATGTTCTCGGGTTCTTCCTGCAGCCACACCAGGTCGTGCGCGTTCGGGTAGTGCTCGAGCACCTTGAGCATCGCCTCCTGCGGGAACGGGTAGAGCTGCTCGACGCGCACGATCGCCACCGGTGCCTGACGCTTGTTGCGCTCGTTGAAGGCGTCCCACGCGACCTTGCCGGAGCAGAACACGATGCGCTGGACTGCCGACGGATCGGTCACCCACGGATCGTCGAGGACCTCCTCGAACGAGCCCTGCGTGAACGCGTCGACGTGGCTCATCGTCTCCTTCATGCGCAACGGCGACTTGGGAGCGAACATCACCAGCGGCTTGCGTACCTCACGACGCACCTGACGGCGCAGGAGATGGAAGTACTGGGCGGCCGTCGTGGCGTTGACGACCTGGATGTTGTCCTCGGCGCACAGCGTGAGGAACCGCTCGATTCGGGCCGAGCTGTGCTCGGGACCCTGGCCCTCGTAGCCGTGCGGCAGGAGCAGCACGAGCCCGTTCTCCTGGCCCCACTTGTCCTCTGCCGCGACCAGGTACTGGTCGATGATGATCTGGGCGCCGTTGATGAAGTCGCCGAACTGGGCCTCCCACACCACGAGCGCATCGTGGTTGGAGTGGGCGTAGCCGTACTCGTAGCCGAGGGCGGCGTATTCGCTGAGCAGCGAGTCGTACACCCAGATGTCGGCCTCCTTGTCCGGCAGGTGCTGGAGCGGGATGAAGATCTGCTCGTTCTCGTAGTCGACGAGCGCGGCGTGACGGTGGCTGAACGTGCCGCGGCGGCAGTCCTCACCGGCGAGGCGCACCGGGTTGCCCTCGATGACGAGCGAGCCGAGGGCGAACGCCTCCGCGGTCGCCCAGTCGACCATGCCGGTCTCCTCGTACTGCTTTGCACGAGCGGCGAACTGGCGGCCGAGCTTGGGGTGGACGGTGAAGCCCTCCGGGTAGTTCGTCAGCTGGCCGAAGATGCGGTCGAGGGTGGGGCGGTCGACGCCGGTGGCCACGTGGGGCAGCACGCCGCGCGGCCGCGGCGGCTTGGCGGCCTTCACCTTCTCCGGGGCGTGGGCTCGGGTCTCGTCGAGCGCGACCTGGAGCTTCGACTGGAAGTCGTTGAGCACGCCCTCGGCCTCGTCGAGGGTGATGTCGCCGCGCTTGACGAGCTGCTCGACGTAGATCTTGCGCACGCTGCGCCGCTCGGCGATGGCCTTGTACATGAGCGGTTGGGTGTAGCTCGGGTCGTCGCCCTCGTTGTGGCCGTGGCGCCGATAACACACCATGTCGATGACGACGTCCTTGTGGAACTGCTGGCGGTACTCGAACGCCAGGCGGGCGACGCGGGCGCATGCCTCGGGGTCGTCGCCGTTCACGTGGAAGATCGGCGCCTGCACCGTCTTCGCGACGTCGCTGCAGTAGAGCGACGAGCGGGCGTACTGCGGCGAGGTGGTGAAGCCGATCTGGTTGTTGATGATGAGGTGGATCGTGCCGCCCACGCGGTAGCCGCTGATGTC
>JBILUM010000257.1:0-4855 GCA_044370995.1 Ilumatobacteraceae bacterium
GCGCATCGCGAGGCACTCGGCGACGATGCCCTGGCCGGCGACCGCGGCGTCGCCATGGATGAGCAGCGACAGCACCGGGAACGAGTTCGGCGGGTCGATCTGGTCCTGCTGGGCGCGGACCATGCCCATCACGATCGGGTCGACCGTCTCGAGGTGGCTCGGGTTCGCAGCGAGCTCGATCTTCAGGCTCGCACCCGAGGTCGACTCGTACTTGCCCGTCGCGCCGAGGTGGTACTTCACGTCACCGGAGCCCTGCACCGACGACGGGTCGACATGACCCTCGAACTCCTTGAAGATCTGGTCGTAGCTCTTGCCCATCACGTTGGCGAGCACGTTGAGACGGCCACGGTGGGCCATGCCGAGCACGGCACCGTCGAGGCCGGCATCGGCCGAGCGCGACAGGATCTCGTCGAGGATCGGGATCGCCGACTCGGCCCCTTCGAGGCCGAACCGCTTCGTGCCGACGTACTTGGTGGCGAGGAACTTCTCGAACGCCTCGGCGGAGTTGAGCCGCTCGAGGATGCGGTGCTTCTCCTCCTTGCTGAAGTCGAAGTGCACGCCTTCGAGCTTCGCCTGGATCCAGCGCTGCTCCTCGGTGTTCTGGATGTGCATGTACTCGACGCCGATGGTGCGGCAGTACGCGTCGCGCAACACGCCCAACAGGTCGCCGAGGCTCATCCGGTCGACGCCGGCGACGCCCCCGGTGAGGAACTCGCGGTCGAGGTCCCAGATCGTGAGGCCGTAGGTGGCCGGGTCGAGTTCCTGGGGCAGCTCGGGCTGACGCCAACGCAGCGGATCGAGATCGGCGATCAGGTGACCGCGGACGCGGTGCACGCGGATGAGCGTCGCGACCTGCATCTGCTTGTGCAGCATCGCGTCTTCGCGGTTGATCGGGTTGACGTCGGAGTGCCATTTCACGGCCTCGTACGGCACGCCGAGGCTCTGGAAGATCTGCTCGTAGAACGCGTGCTCGCCCATGAGCAACTCGTGCACGCGCTTCAGGAACATGCCGCTCTCGGCACCCTGGATGATGCGGTGGTCGTAGGTGCTGGTGACCGTGACGACCTTGCTGATGCCGAGCGATCCGAGCGCGTGCTCGTCGGCGCCCTGGAACTCGGCGGGGTAGTCGATACTGCCGACGCCGACGATGACGCCCTGGCCGGGCATCAGCCGCGGCACGGACTGGACCGTGCCGATGGTGCCCGGGTTGGTGAGCGTGACGGTCGCGCCCTGGAAGTCCGAGACAGCGAGTTTGTTGTTCTTGACCTTGCGGATGAGCTCTTCGTACGACGCGAGGAAGGCGGCGAAGTCGAGCGACGCCGCATCGCGCAGCACCGGGACGACGAGGGTGCGCGAGCCATCGGCCTTGCTGACGTCGACGGCCAGGCCCATGTTGACTGCAGCATTGCGCACCAGGCGCGGCTTGCCGTCGGCGCCCTCGGCATAGGTGTTGTTCATGCCCGGCACCGCGTCGGCGATGGCGCGCACGATGGCGTAACCGATGAGGTGGGTGAAACTGACCTTGCCCTGGCCGCTGCGGCTGCGGTAGCCGTTGATGACCTTGCGGTTGACCTCGAGCAGCTTGGCGGGCACGTTGCGGAAGCTGGTCGCGGTGGGGACCGAGAGGCTGCGTTCCATGTTGGCGGCGATCGCGACGCCGGCACCGCGGATGGGCTCGCCGACGTCGTCGCCGACCACGATCGTGCCGTTGGCGGGAGCCGCTGGGGCCGGGGCGGGTGTGGGCGCGGCGACTGTCGGCGCAGCGGGAGCCGGTACGACGGGCGCCGGTGCCTCGTCGGCGGGAGCGACGGGAGCGGGAGGTGCGACGGGTTCGGCCGCGGCCGCTGGTGCGGTGGACCGCGCCGCCGCGGCGGCCGGTCCTCCGAAGGTGGCGGGTGCCGCCCCGCGGTAGTCGGAGAAGAACTCTCGCCACGACTCGCTCACCGACTCGGGGTCGGCGACGAACTGGCCGTACATCTCGTCGACGAGCCACGAGTTGGTGCCGAAATCGTTCGGCACGTCGTGGTGTTGGCTCGTGTGATCCGTTGCAGTCATCACGGTCGATGGTACCCGTCGGTCATGCCTTCGACCGTGCGTTGCTGACCGGGAATCGCCTGCAAGCAGGATCGCCGATGTGCCCGACGCCTCGCTCGAACTTTCACGCACCATCGTGTTTTCGCAAGCAATGACTTGTATTATTCGGCGCATGAGATTCCGAGCCGCTCTCGCACCCGTCGCCATCGCCGTCGCCTCCGCCGCCGTCCTCGCCAGTTGTGGCGGCGGAAGCGACAGCGGCAGCACCGGCACCACGATCCCCGCCGACGTCACGGTCGTCGCCGTCGAGGGCATCGCATGGGACGCCAAGGACTACACGGCCACCGCCGGCGAGATCAGCATCGCCGCCGTCAACCGGTCGAGCCTCCCCCACAACCTGCACATCGTCGACCCGTCGGGCACCCAGCTGCCGCAGGTGTGGGACATCCCGAGCCGCGGCGACGCCGTCAACGACACCATCACGCTCAGTGCCGGCACCTACACGCTGATCTGCACGATCCCCGGCCACGCCAACATGAAGTCGACCCTGACGGTCAGCTGAACGACCCAGGTCCGTGAGTTGCTCCGCGATGAGAGATGTGGGCGCCAACGCCACTCACCTCTCATCGCGGTGTGTCGGAGTGGTCAGGCGGAGACGGCGCGGATCTCCACGGGGATCGCGCTCATCACGGGCATGCCGGTGATCGGGTCGTAGCCGCTGTCGACATCGATGAGCGCCGACGTGGTCGACCCGAACTCGCTCAGCACACCGGGCTCGTCGGGCAGACCTCCCCAGGCGTGGGCCATCGAGATGACCCCCTGGCGGATGTCGGGCGACGACTTCACGACGGCGCGGATCGCCCCACGGGGCGAGGCGACCTCGATCGTGCCGCCATCGGCGACACCGGCGGCCGCCAGGTCGTCGGGGTGCATGTGGGCGAAGTTGGTGCCCTCGCGCGACCGCAGCACCTCGAGCTCGCGGCCCGACGAGTTGAACACGCTCTTCAGCCGGCGCGACGTGACGCGGAACGTGTGGCGCTCGGGATCGAACCCGGCGATCACCGAGCCTGACGTCGTCTCGAGGAAGACCTGGGCGAGCTCGTCGGCGATGCCGTCCGGCGCGACGTCGAGACGAGCGGTCGTGTCCGGGTCGGCAGGGGCGACGACCGTCGCCAGCTCGGGATGGACCCTGGCGCCGTGGGCACGGATGTCGTCGAGGGGCACCTTCGCGTTCGCATAGATGAGATCGAGCACGTCGTCCGCGTCGACCGGCGCACCGGGATCGATCGTGCCGCCGGGCAGCTTGATGGCGACGCCCAGCCGTGCGGCGACCTCGCTGTAGAGCTGCCACTCCTGCCACAGCTCACCCTCGGCGCGCAGCACCACCGGGGTGTAGTTGGTGTACGCCTGCGGGAACCAGCGGTCGATGGTCGTCGGCACGTCGGGCCGCTCGAGGCTGAGCGTGCTCGCGATCACGTAGTGCGCCGTCTTCGCCGTCGCCGACATGTTGGCGTCGACCACCACGTGCAGATCGAGCTGCTCGAGCGCCTGCACGGTCTTGCGCTGATCGGGCCAGGCGACGACCGGGTTGCCGCCCAAGGTGAACAGCGCATGGACCTGTCCCTCGCCCTCGAGCAGGATCTCGTCGGCCAGCGCGCTGGTGTTGGCCTCGCCACGGAACGAGTGGAGGTTGCGCACGCGTGCCGCCGTGCCCTTGGTGAGCCCGTCGATGTTCGGCCCCACGGGTTGGGCTCGCACCGACCCGGGAGGCGTCATCGACCCGCCCGGGTTCGCGATCGCATCGCCCGCCCGGTTGTAGCGGCCGAGCAGTGAGTTGATGGCCATCGACAGGTGCTCGCTGAGCATGGAGTGGGGCGCCATGTTCGGCCCGGTGCCGGTGCTCACCGCACCGCGTCGGCGCCCACCGAACTGGCGTGCCGCTTCGATCACGTCGGCGGCCGGGACGCCGGCGCGCCGCTCGACGTACTCGGGCGTGAACGGATCGACCGCGAGGGCGAGCTCGTCGAGGCCCGTGACCCAACGGTCGCAGAACTCACGGTCGATCAGGTCGTCGACGAACAGCTGGCGGATGATGCCCGCGAGCAGCGTGGGATCCTCGCCCGGCCGGACCTGCAGATGGAGGTCTGCGTACCCGGCGAGCTCGGTGCGCCGCGGGTCGATCACGATGAGGTACATGCCGCGGGCCTTGGTGGCCCGGAGCCGTACCAGCGGGTTGTAGCTCGGCACGCCCCCCGGGTACGAGTACGTGCTCACCAGGGTGTTGCAGCCGATCACCATCGCGCTGTCGCTCGTCTCGAAGTCGTGGACGCCGGCGAGCCACACCCCGTGGCGCAACGGCGCGACGCCCTTGGCCGGCTGGTCGATGCTGCTCGACGTGTAGAAGCTCGTCGACCCGATCGCCTGGTGGAACGCCTTGGCAACGGGGAGGCCGGTGGCGTTCTGGTACGCGGCCGTGCCGCAGTAGGTGGCGAGGCTGCGCGGGCCGTGCCGCTCGAGGATCGCCGCGACACGATCGGCGATCTGGTCGAACGCCAGCGCCCCGGCGATCGGGGCGTACCCGCCCGGCGCCCGGACGAGGCTCTGGCGCAGCCGGCCCTCGTGGTGGTGCTGGTCGCCGAGATGGCGTCCCTTCACGCACGTGTAGCCGGCGTACATCGGGTCGTCCTGGACGCCGCGCACGTTCGTGATCCGCTCGCGTCCGTCGGCGTCGACCGCGACGTCGACGTCGATGGCGCATCCCGCATGGCAGAAGCGGCAGAACGACCGCCGCGTCTGCTGTGCACCTGCATCGGTCATCGCA
>JBILUM010000582.1:0-2703 GCA_044370995.1 Ilumatobacteraceae bacterium
GCGACCGGTCGGTACCCGATGCCGAACTCGCGATGGCACCACTCGTCCTCGTCGTCACCCAGCAGTTCAACCCGGCCCACGTCGCGATGCTGCAGGCGCTCGTGGCTCGAGCTCCCGGCGTCGTCGTGGTGGCCACCACGTCGCGCAACCCCGACCTGTCGGTGGCGCCGCACGTGTCGCGCCTCGTGAACGCCGACGTCTACGCGCCCGAACACCGTGCGCCCGATCGCACCGCCACGGTCGTGTCGTGCCCCGACCACGACGAGGAGGTGCGCGAGGTCACCCGTCGCATCGTCGGCCTGCTCGAACGCGGCGTCGTCGCCGATCGCATCGCCGTGTTCTTCCCGCCCGCCGGCCCGCACCGCAGTGCGATCGCTGCGTCGCTCGCCGCTGCCGGCGTGGCGGCACGCGGCCAGGTGACCCCGCAGCTGAAGGGCTCCGTGGCGGGCCAGGTGCTGCGCCTGATGATGTCGATCGTCACCGACGGGCTCGACCGACGCACGCTCGTCGAGCTCGCCCGGCTCGCCCCGTTCGGCCGCGACGTCGACCGTTCGAGCACGGACGACGGGGACGGCGCCGAGGGCGGCGAGGTGGTGCGCACCTTCGCGCGCCGCGCCGACCGGTGGAACCGGCTCGCACAGCGGCACGGCGTCGTCGGCGAGCGCGACTGGCCGGCGTTCGAGGCGGCGCTGCCCGACGACCCCGACCACCACGACCACGCCGCGCATCGTTCGCTCATCGGGTTCGTCCGCCTGCAGCGCATCCATCGCGACGCGGTGCGCGCGGCCACCACGTGGTCGGATGTCGCGACGGCGCTCGAGGCATGGTTCACCACCCACTGCGGCACCGTCGAGTGGCGACTCGACACGTGGGTCGGCTACCCGGTCTGGCAGCGGGAGGCGGCAGAACAGCTCGAAGGTGTGTTCGGCGTGCTCGCCGAGATCGAACAGTTCGGGCTCGCACTGCGCACCTCCACGCTCGCCCGGCTCGTCGCCGCGTTCGGTGACACCGACGTCGTCACCACCGAGAGCAAGGGCGCCGGCGTCTTCGTCGACCAGATCGTCGGCGCCACCGGCGCGGTGTTCGACCACGCGTTCGTGCTCGGGGCGAACGACCACCTGCTGCCCGGTCGGGTCGCCGACGACCTCGTGCTCACCCGTCTCCACGGCGCCGAGCCGCTGGGCGTGCTCACCGGCCCGGCCAACCGGCCGTTGCGCGACGAGCGCGGCGTGCTGGCTGCACTCGACGGAGCGGCCGAGTCGGTCACGGTCACGTGGGCGCGGTGGGACGTGCGCTCGGGCGGCGACCTGTACCCGTCGCCGCTGCTCGCCGCGCAGCCCGCCGTCCACGAACACGTGGCGTCGCACGCCGCGCAGCTCACGTCGCAGCACACCGCCTGGCTCGACGCCGACGAGTGGTTCACCCGGCACCCCGACCGCAGCACGCCGCGACTCGCTCGCCGGCGCCGAGCCATCACGTCGCGTGCGCAGGCGCTGCCCGGCGAATACGACGGACAGGTGGGCGAGCTCGGCGACGCGCACCCGCTCACCCGCCGCGACGCCGAGGGCGAACAGGTCGAGGTGGGCATCACCTCGTTCGAGGAGTGGGTCACCTGTGGCCTCGAGTACTTCGTCACGCGCGTGCTCGGCGCCCGCACCGACGACACCGACCCGTCGGAGATCACCGACATCGAGCCGCGCGAGAAGGGCACCGTCATCCACACGGTGTTCGAGCGGCTCATCCTCGACTGGCTCGAGGCACACCCCGACGCCGATCGTCCGTGGATCGTCGACGACCACGATGTCGAGGTGATGGCCGCCCGAGCGGAGGAGGTCCTCGACGAGCTCGCCTCGCCGCTGCTCGCCGCCCACCACCTCGGACACCCGGAGATGTGGCGGGCGCGACGCGCCCAGATCCTCACCGCGATACGCCGCGGACTCGAACTCGAGCGCGACGACCAGGTGATCCCGGTCGCCGCCGAGTTCGCGTTCGGGCGACGCAGTGACGGTGTCCGCCCGGCAGCGACGTGGGTCTCGCCCGACGGAGACCAGCGGGTGCGGTTCAGCGGCTCGATCGACCGGCTCGACCTGCTGCCCGACGGCACCCTCCGCGTCATGGACCTGAAGTCGGGCAGCGACGTCCCGTTCCGCAAGATCGACGCGCTCGCACCACTCGGACCCGACCGCGACAAGCTGCAGCTCGCGTTCTACGGCTGGGCGGTCGAGCACCTGCTCGACCGGCCGGTGTCGTCGTCGGCGTATCGGTTCGTGGGGCGTCCGGAAGCGGCCGCCGACGTCGCGCTCGAACTCACCACGTCGGTGCGCGACGAACTGCACGCCCGCCTGCACGAGATCGCTGCGGCCATCGGCCAGGGCCGGTTCGAGCCGGGCGAGGTGGGCACCTGGGGCTGCGAGGTGTGCGCGCCCGACGGGCTGGGCACGTTCGAGGTCAACCAGCGCCGCATCGAGTGGAGCGGTCTCCTCGATGACGACGACCTCGACGATCCGTTCGACGGGTCCGACCTGTCAGTGCTACCCGGCCTGTCAGGGCTCGACGGGGGCGACGCGTGAGCGCCACCCAGCTCGACCTGTTCGCCACGCCCGAGCTCGCCGACCAAGCGGCGCGCGACGACGCCGTCCATCGCATCGACACCTCGTTCGTCGTGTCGGCTGGCGCGGGCGCCGGCAAGACCGAGACCCTCAT
>JBILUM010000036.1:0-10041 GCA_044370995.1 Ilumatobacteraceae bacterium
AGTCGTTCGTGCCCGCCGGCGTCCTCGTCACCGCCTGATCTGCCCGTCCCGCTCGCCCGGACCCACGGGCCCGAGCCCAGGGTTCGCGAGCCGACGATTCAGATCTCGACGATTCAGATCTCGACGTTTCAGATCTCGACGAGTTCAGATCTCGACGAGTTCAGATCTCGACGAGTTCAGATCTCGACGGAGACCGGCAGGGCGACGATCGCGGTCGTGCCCTCGCCGACGGCGCTCTCGAGCTCGAGCGTGCCGCCCATCTGCTCCATGTAGGAGCGCGACATCGTGAGGCCGATGCCCATGCCGGACTCGCCTGTCTGGTCGTCGCCGAGGCGCACGAACGAGCCGAACACCCGCTCGATCTGATCGGGCGCGATGCCCGGTCCATGGTCGCGCACCGTGAGGCGGCAGACGCCGTCGGCCACGAAAGCGTCGATCTCGACGACGCCCCCACTCCAGCCGTACTTCAGCGCGTTCGACACGAGGTTGTTGAGCACCTTGCGCAACATGTGCTCGTCCGCGCGAACCACCACGCCGTTGAGGGTGCCACCCAGGAACAACTTGACGCCACGTGTGGCAGCGATGGAGCGCAGTTCCACCAACGCACGCTCGACGGCGAAGCGCAGCGGCAGGGGGCCGATCTTCACCGTGTGCTCGCCGGAGGCGACGCGGCCGATGTCGAGCAGGTCCTCGACGAAGGTGAGTAGTCGGCGGCCACTCGCCTCGATCTGGTCGATCGAGGTCGCCGCGGTGTCCGAGGTGGTTTCCAGACGGAGCAGTTCGGCGAAGCCGAGGATCGCGTGGAGCGGCGTGCGCAACTCGTGGCTCATGCGGGCGATGAACTCGTCCTTGGCGCGGTTCGCCCGCTCTGCCTCGTCGCGGGCCGCGCGGATGTCGCGCTCGGTGTCCCGACGGGAGAGCACCACGGCGATCGCGTCGGCGATGGCCCCGACGATCGCAACCGTCTCGTCGCTCCAGCGACGTGCTTCGCGCAGGTGGTTGAACCCGATCAGGAAGCGCAGCGTTCCTCGAATGAGCATCGGCACCTGGAGCACCGACTTCACGCCGAACGGCAGGAACGAGTCGTACTCGGCGATGCCGTCGGGGAGCATCTCGTCGAGGGTGGCGGCGTTGAGGACCTCGCCGCGCTCGGCCAGACCCGCCGACCAGGGGAAGTCCGACGTGTACAGGTTGTGGATCGTCTCCTGGTGCGATTCGACCCCCGGACGGCACCACTCGTGGCTGTTGCGGAACGTACCATTGACCTCGTACATGGTGATGTAGGCACGGTCGGCGTCCTCGAGGTGGCCGAGGCTGCGGAGCACATCGACGATCACGTCGTCGAGATCGTCGTCGCTCGACATCACGAGCTGCAGGGCCAGGCGCGCGACGACATCGTTCGCAGATGCGACGACGTCCGGAGCCATCGAAGCAGTGTGCAATCACCGGATGCGGTCGACAAGCGCCCGCGACCGATCCTGACCGAACGTTGATCCGGCTTGATCCGAACTCGATCTGAACTTGATCTGGGCATCTCCGCAGCTGGTGGACCGGGTGGGGTATCTCCGGACGGTCACTCATCGGCACTTGACCATTCGCGTATCCCATGTCGACCCCACCTGATCAGGCTGACCCCGTGCACGCACCGGACCGGTCCATCCACCCCGACGCGGGCGACGCAGAAGCGCCCACCGTCGGCGTTCCCGTCGAGGCGGGGACCCGAGCCGTGGCGTCCATGCCGATCGGGCCAGCAGGAGGCATCATGGACAGCGTGGACTCCTCGGAACCCGGCCCGCTCGCAGGGCTGGCCGCGAGCTCGCTGTGGCGAACGGTGTTCGAGCGGTCGGCCATCCCGCTGTCGTTGGTGAGCACGACCGGTCGCCAACTGGCCGGCAACGCCGCGTACCTCAGGTTCCTCGGGTACGAACCGGACGATCTCGATCAGCTCGACGTGGCGCGGACGACGCAGGAGGTCGATCGAGCCTGGACCCAGGCCTACATGCAGCGCCTCGTGGCCGGCGACCTGGAGCAGTACAACACCGAGAAGACCTACGTCCGCAAGGACGGCACCACCGCGAGGGCGTGGCTGCAGGTGACCCCGCTCCACCACGAGGGTCGCTGCGTCGCGCTGCTCGGGGCGCTCACGCCCATCGAGGACCGGGCGCCGGTGGGCGACGGGGCGCTGCGGAAGCTGATCGAGAACATCCACGACACCATCAGCCTCATCGACGGCGAGGGTCGGCTGCTCGAGACCACCGGCCGGTACAAGCCGATCATGGGATACCCGAAGGAGTTCTGGGAGTCGCGCAGCATCTTCGACCTCCTCGTGCCCGAGGACGTGCCGAAGGTGCTGGAGCTCCAGTCCGAGGTGCTCGCCCGGCCGGGCGAGACCGTCAGCAGCGAGATCTCGGTGATGACGGCCGGCAACAAGATCGAGATCCTCGAGGTGCACGCCGTGAACCTGCTCGACGACCCCGACATCGCCGGCATCGTGATCACGTCGCGCAACGTCACCGAGCAGCGGGCGATGGTGCAGGAGTTGCGGGCGAGCCGCGACGACGCGCTCGACGAGGCCGAGCTGCGGTCACGGATGCTCGCCACGGTGAGCCACGAGCTGCGCAACCCGCTGCACGCGGTGCAGGGCATCTCCGAACTGCTCGCGACGAGTGCGCTGCCCGAGGCAGAACGGGCGCTCGCCGGCACGATCAACCGTCAGGTGCGCGACCTCACCCGGGTGGTCGACGACCTCCTCGCGAGCTCGCGGCTCGAGCTCGACTCGGTGACGCTCGAGATGGACCCGGTCGACCTGCGGTCCTTGCTCGACGACGTCGTCTCGATCGCGAAGACCGTCGCTGCACCCGGGGTGGAGGTGAACGCGCTCGTCGACACCGCGATCCCTGCGCTCATCCGCACAGACCCGGTGCGCCTGCGTCAGGTGATGTCGAACCTGGTCGGCAACGCGGTGAAGTTCACGACCGAAGGCCGCGTACGCGTGCTGGCAGCGATCGAGGGCAACGACTGGCTCGTCCTCGAGGTGACCGACTCGGGCGCGGGCATTCCACCCGACGAGCTCACGAAGATCTTCGAACCCTTCCGATCCGCTTCCACCGCCGGCCGCGGCGCCGGCGCAGGCCTCGGCCTGTCGATCGTCCGGCGGATCGTCGCATTGCTCGACGGCACCGTCGACGTCACGAGCACCATGGGCGTCGGGTCGGCGTTCCGGATCCGGGTACCACTGCAGATCGCGTCCGTACAGGACCACCTCACCCCGGCGCTCGAACCGAGCGATCTGGCGTCGGTGCCGAACACGGCGTCCGACGTGACCGAGGCGGTCCCGCCCCAGCCGTCACCGATCGACGCCACGGTCGGCCCGCCGGTGCTGGTGATCGAGGACAACGCGGTGAACCAGCAGTTGGCCAGGGCCCAGCTGAAGAGCATGGGCTACGACTGCGAGATCGCCGGAAGTGGTGAGGACGGGCTCGCGTACCTCGCGGCCGTTGTCGGGGCCGACGTCGAGGTCGTCCTCATGGACTTCCACCTCCCCGGCATCGACGGCCTCGAGACCACGCGCCGGATCCGCGAGCTCGAGGCGGCGCTCAGCGGCGACGGCCGCCACGTGGCGATCGTCGGCGTCACCGCCAGTGCGTCGCTGGGTGATCGGGCCAGCTGCCTCGAGGCAGGCATGGACGACTACGTCCCGAAGCCGGTGAGCCTCGCCGACCTGACCGCGGCGTTCGAGCGGGTCGGCCCGGTGCGGGCTGCGATGCGGGCAGCACGCGCGACATCTCGCGAGTCGGCTCTCGCTGCGACGCCGATGTCCACCTCGGGTGGATCTGCGATGTTCGTCGAGCCGATCGCCGCGCCGATCGTCACCGCGGCAACCTCCCAGCTCGCCGAACCCGATGATCCGCCGGGGCAGGTCGAGGCCGCCGTCGACGTCGACGCCTTGGACGTGCTGGCGAGTGAGCTCGGCGACCGGAGCACCGTCGTCGATCTGATCGACACCTTCCTCGTGGAGCTCCCGGCGCGCATCGACGGCATCGTCGCGACCGGCGCCGCCGGCGACCATGACGGCCTCCACCGGCTGGTGCACACCCTCACGTCCAGCGCACGCCTGCTCGGGGCCGCGTCGCTGGCGACCGTGTGCCACGAGTTCGAACACGGCCGGCTGGCCGCCGACGTCGTCGTCGACCTCGCCGCCCAGGTGCGCGCCGAGCTCGGGGCCTGGGCCTCGTCGTGACGCCGGTCTTGATCCGGACCTGATCGAATCGTCGATGCGCGTTGAGCCGAAGCGCTCATCATCGGGCGAATGGGAGAACGCGACACACTGGCAGCCCGGGCACTCGTTCTGCTGGGCCACGTGCAGGAGGCGATCTCGATCGTCGATGCGTCGGGCCGTATCGTCGCCACGTCCGGCAAGCTGCGTGATTCGCTCGGTCACCCGTCGTCGTTCTGGGACGGTCGTACGATCTTCGACCTCCTCGCCCCGAGCGATCGGGAGCGGGCGCGCGAGTACTTCACGATGTTGCTGGAGGCACGCGGGATCCCGGTCACCGACGAGTTCGAGGTGATCGACGCCACGGGACTGACCCAGTCGGTGAGCGTCCGCGCGACCAACCTGTTCCACGATCCCGACGTCGCGGGGATCGTGCTGTCGGCGCGGAACATCACGCGCCGACGTGCGCTGTTCGACGAACTCCGCGCGGCGCGATGCCGGGCGAGCGAGGAGGCCGCCCGGCTCCGTGCGGAGCTGGACCGGGTGAAGGGCTGCCTCGGAGCACCACCGGCTCCTCGGTACGACTCGTTCGTCGTCGATCGCCACGCGAACGACCGGACCGCAGCAGTGGCAGCGGCACACGTGGTGAGGTTCGATCTGCTCGACGAGCTCGTGATCGACGTGGGCGATCGGGCCATCGTCTGCGATGTCATCGACGCGTACCTGGGTGAGCTCGACGTGCGGCTCGGCTCGATCTTCGACGCGGCACACGATCGTGACATCGTCGAGTTGGAGCTGGCGGTGTCACGGCTCGCTGCGAGTTCGCGCGTGATCGGCGCCGACGCGATGCGCGTGGCCTGTGGCGCCTTCGCTGCGGGCACCATTCCGTTCGGTGACGTCGTGGTCACCGCCAATCGCACGCGGGCCGCACTGCACAGCTGGGTCGCTGACGAGGAGCTGTGTCAGGTGCTGATGCCGTAGCCGACGCCGCGCACGGTGCGCACGATGCTCTTGGCGCCCGGACGATCGATCTTCTTGCGCAGGTTCGCGACGTGGACGTCGACGACGTGATCGTCGGCATACCAGTCGGGTCCCCACACCCGCTCGAGCAGCTGGGCCCGGGTGAACACGACCTTCGGGCTGGCGCTCAGCGCGTCGAGCAGGTCGAACTCGATGCGGGTGAGCTCGACGAGCTGGCCGTCGGTCTCCACCTCTCGCGCCTCGGCCCGCACGATGACATGGCCGATGGTGCGCTCCGCCGTGGCCGGGACCGCGAAGCGCGGTCGCCGGAGCAGGGCTTCCACCCTGGCGGCGAGCTCTCGGGGTGAGAACGGCTTCGTGACGTAGTCGTCGGCGCCGAGCTTGAAGCCGAGGAGCTTGTCGATCTCCTCGTTGCGGCCGGAGAGCACGAGCACGTAGGCGCTCGACCGCTCGCGGATGACCCGGCACAGGTCGAGGCCGTCGCCGTCGGGGAGCGTGAGATCGAGGATCACCAGGTCGGGCGGGGTGGCGGCGAGCGCCTCCATCGCGTCGGCGATCGTGGCGGCCGTGCGGACCCGGTGGTTGGCCTTGCGGAGGATGGCGGTCACCATCTGCGCGAATTCGGGGGCGTCCTCGACGACCAGCACATCGGCTTCACGCACGTCCGCGAATCTAACGCCGCCGAGGGCGGCAGGCATGGTCGCCGCCGTGGCGGGCGCGGTCGCGGAGGAACTCACGAGTGACGACTGTCCGGACCCGCTGACACACGTCACGCCACTCCCCGTCGATCGCTCCGGAGTGCCGCCATAACCTCGGCGACCATGCAGGTGGCAGTGGTCGGTGGAGGAGTGTCAGGGCTGGGTTCGGCCCTGGCGTTGGCGCGGCAGGGCCATGACGTGGTCGTGTTCGAGCGCGACGACACACCGATGCCGGAGAGCGCGGACGAGGCCTTCGAGTGGGACCGCAGGGGCGCTCCGCAGGTGCGCCACAGCCATGCGTTCCTCGCACGCCTCCGCAACATGCTGTGCGACGACTACCCCGACGTCTACGCCGCCGTGCTCGCGGCCGGTGCGACCGAGATGCGCTTCGGGGACGACCTCCCGCCCACGATGACCGATTTCGTGCGCCAGCCGAGCGACGACGAGCTCGTGATGCTCGCGTGTCGGCGGACGACGTTCGAATGGGTGCTCCGTCGATTCGTGCTCGCTGAGAGCCGGGTCACCGTGCACACCGGCGTCGCGGTCGAGGGTCTCGTCGCCGCCGACCAGCCGGGCCGCCCGAAGGTGGTCGGTGTGCGGTTGTCCGACGGATCGACCGTGTCGGCCGATCTGGTCGTCGCCGCTGGCGGCCGGCGCAGCGTGGTTCCCGAATGGCTGCTCGAGCTGGGTGCACCCGAGGTGCCCGAGCAGGTCGAGGACACCGGGATCGTCTACTACTCGCGCTTCTACCGACTGCGCGAGGGGCAGGCGTACCCGCCGCGCACCGGTCCGATCGGCGGCGACCTCGGTTACCTCAAGTACGGCGTGTTCGTCGGCGACAACGGCACGTTCTCCGTCACCCTCGCCACGCCGACCGACGACGAGCAGCTGCGCAAGCTCCTCGCCGACCCGCAGGTGTTCGACGCCACGGCCAGCCACCTGGTCGCCAC
The DNA here is from genome assembly GCA_044370995.1 of Ilumatobacteraceae bacterium. Classification (GTDB taxonomy): domain Bacteria; phylum Actinomycetota; class Acidimicrobiia; order Acidimicrobiales; family Ilumatobacteraceae; genus VFMC01. Next base: position 6,846 of record JBILUM010000036.1, read on the forward strand.
GGCGCCGTGGCTCGACGGGCGTGCCGAGCCGCTCACCGACACGGTGCACGTGATGGCGGGCCTGCTCAATCGATGGCGCGACTACGTCGTCGACGGCGAGCCGGTCGCCACCGGCATCATCCCGGTGGGCGATGCGGTGCTGTGCACCAACCCGCTCTACGGTCGGGGGTGCAGCACCGCCTTCTGGGGAGCGCATCTGATGGCTCGGGCAGTCGCGACCTTCGGCGACGACGGCCGCGAGGTCGCGCTCGCCTACGACGCATCGCTGCGTTCCGAGATCCACCCGTGGTACCGCGCCGGGGTGGAGCAGGACGCCGAGGCCCGCCGGGTCGCTGCCGCACACCTGGCCGGTCAGGATCCAGATGCCGACGCGAGCGACCCGCGGACGTTCATGCGCACGGTGTTCCGAGACGGTCTCCTGCCGGCGATGCGCACCGATGCCGTGGTGTTGCGGGCGTTCTTCCGCAGCGTCAACCTGCTCGATCGGCCCGACGCGATGGCCAGCGACCCCGAGGTGGGTGCGCGTGTGCTGGCGGTGTGGCAGGACCGTGAGAACCGCCCGGCCGAGCCCCCGCTCGGGCCGAAGCACCGCAGCGAGCTGTTGGCGATCATCGCCGCCTGAGCCGGGTGCCCCGTGCCCGGGGCGGTCCGCCGGCGATGTCAGTCGACGGCGTCCTCGACGGCGTCGACCGCTTCGTCGGCCACCCGGTCGAGCACGTCACGCGCCTCGGTGACGCCGGGGACCTCGGCCAGCAGGGTGTCCTCGACGGTGCTGTCGTCGATCACGAGCCAGATGATCACGCCGACGATCGCCCCCAGCAGCGGGAACACCACGAAGGCCCACAGTTGCTCGAGTGCGCCGGTGTCGGGGTCGGCGAACAGTGCGGTCGCGATGCTTCGCGCGGGGTTGACCGAGGTGTTGTCGACCGGGATGGAGATCAGGTGGATCAACGTCAGCGTGAAGCCGACGACGAGACCGCCCATCCCGTACGGGATGCGGCCGCTCGTCGAGGCGGCGAGCACCACGACCACCAGCAGCGCGGTGAGCACGACCTCCACGACGATCGCTGCGCCGAGCCCGAAGTACGGCCCCGACCAGAGGTTGGCGGCGAACTGGCCGCGCTCGAACTCCTCACGCCCGTTGGCGATGCCGAACACGATCGCCGCGCCGGCGATGCCACCGATCAGCTGACCGATCACCGCGAAGACGGCGTGTGTGCCGGTGATCCGCCGGGTGACGAACAGGCCGAGGGTGACCGCAGGGTTGATGTGGCATCCCGAGATCGGGCCGATCACGTACGCCATCACGAGCAGCGAGAAGCCGAAGGCGACGCTGATGCCGAGCAGTCCGACGTTCGGCGCGAGGATCGCGGTGCCCGGTCCGCCGATGATGAGCACTGCGGTGCCGAACAGCTCGGCGGCGACGCGGCCGTGGTTGACGGGTGGGGTCGTGGACATGGGCGAACCCTATTCCGGTCGCCGACACCGTTGCGCCGACCCAGGATGTTCCGGTCGGCCCGATCCCGTTCAGTTCCTCTCCGACCCCGCTCAGGTCGCTCCCGGCGCCCGACCCGATACCGTCACGGTGTGGCTCCCCGGCGGCGCACCGACACGCATCTCGTCACCCGCATCGACCGTTCCGGCGCGAAGCGCTCGCCCGACGAGCTCATCGTCGAGGAGCCGATGACGATCCAGCTCGACGGGCATCGGGTCGCCACCACGATGCGCACCCCGGGTCACGACTACGAGTTGGCCGCCGGTTTCTGCCACACCGACGGGCTGCTCGGAGGTGCGCGCATCATCGGTGTTCGCTACTGCGCCGACGGCGCTGCGAGCGACAGCGAGTTCAACGTGGTCACGGTCGAGACCGGCGGCCGTGCGCCGGTGCCCACCCCCCGCCTCGGCAACACCACGTCGAGTTGTGGCCTGTGCGGCAGCGAGGCGATCGACCAGCTGTGCGATGCGTTGTCGCCGTTGCCCGACACCGAGCCGATCCCGCTGCACGTCCTCGCTGCCGTGCCCGACGCGGTGCTGGGTTCGCAGGGGCTGTTCACCAGCACCGGTGCGGTGCACGCCGCGGCCGCAGTGGCGCCCGACGGCACGGTGTTGGTGCTGCGTGAAGACGTCGGCCGCCACAACGCGGTCGACAAGGTCGTGGGTCGGATGCTGCTCGACGGCCGGCTCCCGGCCACGGGCATGGCGCTGTACGTCAGCGGTCGGGCCAGCTTCGAGCTCGTGCAGAAAGCCTGGGCGGGAGGGTTCTCCACGCTCGTCGCCGTCAGCGCGCCCACCAGCCTCGCGGTGCAGACCGCGCGTCGGGCGGGCCTGCGCCTGCTCGGGTTCACCCGCCGCGACCGGCTGAACGTGTACTCGCCCGAGCGCATCACCGACGACCCGCGCTGGGGTTCGCTCACCGGCGAGCCGTAGCCTGGGCGCATGAGCGACTCCGCCAGCGCACCCGTGTCCCCCAGCACCGGACTCGGTGTGGTCCACCTGTTCTGCAAGCCCACCCCGATGTACGAGCCGGAAGCGCTCGTGTCGGCGGTGAAGACCGCCGAGGCGGCCGGCTGCCAACTCGTCACCGTCGCCATGCTCGGTCACAAGGCCGACGTCGCCATCATGGCGATGCACGTCGACCTCCGCCAGCTCCGCGCCCTGCAGACCGGCGTGCAGCGAGCCGGGCTCGAGGTGGTCGACAGCTACGTCAGCCTCACCGAGTCGAGCGAGTACGCGAAGGGCCTGCCCGAGGAGATGGTCCGTGGCCGCTTGTACCCGAACCTGCCACCCAACGACCAGCTCAAGGCGTGGTGCTTCTACCCGATGAGCAAGAAGCGTGAGGCGCACGCGAACTGGTTCACGCTGCCGTACGACGAGCGCAAGGACCTCATGCACGAGCACGGGACCAGCGGCCGCAAGTTCGCCGGCCGGATCGTGCAGTTCGTGACCGGCTCGGCCGGCCTCGACGACTTCGAATGGGGCGTCACCCTCTTCGGCGGCACGCCCGACGACCTGAAGGAGGTCGTCTACACGATGCGCTTCGACCAGGCATCCGCCCTCTACGGCGAGTTCGGCGCGTTCTACACCGGCATGGTCACCCCGGTCGAGGAGCTCGCGGCCCAGATCTGAGCTGGGGACGGCCGGCCGTCGTTCGGCGGCCCCCGAACACCCTCCGCGGTCGACGGGGTCCCGCGGGTCG
>JBILUM010000583.1:0-2699 GCA_044370995.1 Ilumatobacteraceae bacterium
AGCTGTTCCATTTCTCCAGGCCTGCAGGATGTTCGCGCCATGAAGTCCACCGATCTCGTCGACAACCAGTACCTCCGCACCGATGTGCCCACCTTCGGGCCCGGCGACGAGGTGAAGGTCCACGTGAAGGTCGTGGAGGGCAACAAGGAGCGCGTCCAGATCTTCCAGGGCAACGTCATCCGCCGTCAGGGCAGTGGCGTGGCCGAGACCTACACGGTCCGCAAGGTCAGCTACGGCGTCGGCGTCGAGCGCACCTTCCCGGTGCACACCCCGACCGTCGTCAAGCTCGAGGTCGTCCGTCGTGGCGACGTGCGTCGCGCCAAGCTGTACTACCTGCGCGATCGCTCGGGCAAGGCCGCGAAGATCCGCGAGAAGCGCGATTTCTGATCGCCCCGGGGCCGAGCGGCCCCTGGTCAGCGACGACCGATCCGTGTTGGATGGTGTGATGCGCCTCCTGATGCAGTTCCCGACCTCCACGCCGGGTGCCCGGTGAGTTCCGACGACCTCGAGAACTTCGAGGCCGAACGTGAGCTCCAGCTCGCGCAGGAGTACCAGGACGTCGCCGGCATGTTCAAGTTCGCCGTCGAGACGGAACGACGCTTCTACCTCGCCAACGACGTGAAGCTCACCGTCTCCGGCGACAGCGCCCGTCCCGTCATCGAGGTCGAGCTCACCGACGCCTGGGTGTGGGACATGTACCGGAAGAGCCGGTTCGTGCCGAAGGTCCGCGTCCTGACGTTCAAGGACGTCAACGTGGAAGAACTCCCCGTCCCCGACCTCAGCATCTGATCCGTTCGGCTCGCGATGGGCGCATCGAAGGACGCTAAGGACCGACATCGACGATCGGACGAGCGTCCGGGCTCGCGCGTCGGTGTCCGCCGGATCATCGCGATGGAGATCGTGTCCGGCATCGGCGACGGTGTGTTCTGGGTCGCGTTCATGGTACTGCTGTTCCGCCTCGGCGCCGGCGCATCGGGTGTCGCGCTGGCGGTCGTCGTCAGGCTCGGGCCGCGCGCGCTGCTCGGTGTCCCTGCCGGCGTGATCGCCGACCGTTTCGATCGGCGACGCCTCCTCGTCGACCTCGATGCGACCCGCAGTCTGTGCATGTTGGTCCTCGCACTCCTCGCGAGCAACGGGAGCGGACAGGCCCCGCTGCTGTTCGTGGTGTTGGTCGCGTACGTGCTCGCCGCTCCGTACCGCCCGGCGCTCACAGCGGGTCTGCCACATGTGGCGGGCGAGTCGGGGCTCTCGACCGCGAACGCCAGGATCAGCACCGTTCGTCAGGTGATGACCTTCGTCGGACCGCTGCTCGGTGCCGCGGTGGCCAAGTGGACGACAATCGAGACGGCGTTCGTCGTGAATGCGGTGACGTTCGCCATCGCTGCGGTGCTCATGTACTCCGTGCCTGCGCTGTCGACGTCGACCACCGCAGCCCGCCGGTCGGTCGTCGAACAGCGACGCGGCCCCAGCCTGCGTGCCACGCCGGGGCTGGTCGTGGTGGGCTCGCTCGTGGCGGTGATGTACGCGATCCGGGGGAGCGAGTTGGTGCTGTACACGCTCGTTGCAGCCGACCGGCTCGGACTCGGCAGCGCCGGGGTCGGGCTCCTGACGGGTGCCGTGGGCCTCGGCGCGCTCGCGGTCATGCCGCTCGCGCCACGGCTCGCCGACTCCAACCGACCAGACCTGATGCTGATCTTGTCGTTGGCGCTCACCGCCGTGCCGTTGGCTGCCCTCGGCGTCATCCGGTCACCGGTGGTCGGTTCTCTTGCGCTCGTCGTCGTCGGCGCCGGCGTCGTGGTCTTCGAAGTGGTGTCGGTGGTGCTCCTGCTGCGACTCGCCGATCCCTCGATGCTCGGTCGTGTCTTCGGTCTGGTCGGTTCGCTGAGCAACGGTGGCAAGTTGGTGGGTGCGATGACCGCGCCGCTGCTGGTCGCGAGCGTCGGCGTGGGCGGTGCGCTCGTGGCGAGCGGCGCGCTCGCGGCAGCGGCGGCACTGCTCAGCGTCGGGCCACTGCGCAGGCTTCGTGTGTCCACCGCTGCCGAGCAGGCCCGGGTGCGGCCGATCGCCGACGTGCTCGCGAGCCTGCCGCTGTTCGAAGGAGCCTCGCCGACGGTGCTCCAGCGGCTCGCCTCGCTCGTGCGCGAAGAGGAGTGCCCAGCAGGCACCGTCGTGATCGAACAGGGAGCGATTGCCGACGATCTGTTCGTCGTGCGCGCCGGCGAGTTCGAGGCGACCGTCGGCGACGTTCGGGTGAACGAACTCGGCCGCAACGACTGGTTCGGCGAGATCGGTCTGCTCCAGGGTCGACCTCGCACGGCGACCGTGACGGCGCGGACCGCCGGCGTGGTGTGGCGTGTTCCGGGCGCGGCGTTCCTCGACGCCCTCAACGACGGCGCGTCCGCGCCGACCGCACTGCTCGACGAGATGAGCCGGCGCCTGCAGAGGATCTGAGCGGCGGGTCGGCCCGCGGCGGGCGTGCTCAGAACACGGTGCGGGGCGGGGTGACGGGGGAGCTGAGGTCGATCTCCTCGCTGCCCATGATCGACCACCAGCGAGCGGTGCCACGCGTCGGACCGGGGCCCGGCTCGATGTCGAGCTCGATGTGGGTGGGGATCGGACCGGACTGCTTGCCGGGGTTGAACACCCAGGTGTCGCCGATGCGGTCGGCCCAGGCGCCGCCGGGTTTGAACGGCGGTTGG
>JBILUM010000584.1:0-2697 GCA_044370995.1 Ilumatobacteraceae bacterium
CGGTGCGATCCATGCGGCCGCCATCGGCATCCACGCCGAGCACCGCGGGCTCGCCCAGATCTTCGTCGTGTGCGCCGTCCTGCAGCTCGGTGCCGGCCTCCTCGCGCTCCTGCGTCCGAGTCGCCCGGTCGCCGTCGCGACGGCAGCGGTGAACGCCGGTGCCGTGATCGGCTGGCTCGTCACCCGCATCACCGGCATCTCCTGGATCGGTGGACTGGAGACCGCCGAGGCACCCCAGTTCGCCGACTCGGCCTGTGCACTCCTCGGAGCGGTGGCCGTCGGCGCTGCACTGTCGGCGGCCATGGTCGGCTGGCACATGGCGCGGCCGCCCCGCCTGCTCATGCCCGGGCTCGCAGCCCTCGCGCTCACCGTGCCGGCGATGGTGAGCGGCGGCACGCACGTGCACAGCCACGACGACGGCGCCGCCCACGACCACACGGCCACCGCGGCGGCGGTCGACCCGGTCACGGGTGACACCGTCGCCGGCGCAGCGCACGACGACGGCCACGCCCACGACGAGGGCAGCCCCGCCGCCGCGCCTGCGGGTGCCGGCGCGGCGACCGACACCACCGAGCACTCGCACGCCACGGAGACCACCGTCGCGGTCGAGGAAGGCGCAGCGCCGTGGCCCCGCCCGTGGGACCCGGCGGAGCCGATCGACCTCAGCGGTGTGCAGGGCGTGACACCCGAGCAGGAGGCGCGAGCCCTCGCCCTGGTCGAAGGATCGCTGCGCGAGCTGCCGAGGTTCGCGACCGTCGAGGCCGCCAAGGCCGCCGGCTACACCTCGATCGGCGATGCGGGCACCGGCAGCGAGCACTACATCCGTTACGACCTCGTGCAGGACGACGTGATGCTCGACCCCACCGCACCCGAGTCGCTCGTCTACACGGTGAAGGGCGACGAGCGGATCCTCGCCGGTGCGATGTACATCGCCAGTGCTCGCCCCACCGACGACCCCTCGCTCACCGACTGGGCGGGCGGCCTGATGCAGTGGCACAACCACGGCGACCTCTGCTGGGACCGCGTCAACGGCGTCAACGCCGTCGTCGGCGTCCTCCAGGCCGATGGCACGTGTGCACGGGGCATCAACACCGGCGGCGCCAACCCGATGGTGCACGTGTGGATCACGCCGCACGAGTGCGGTGTGTTCGCCGCGCTCGAAGGCATCGGTGCCGGCCAGACATCGGTGTCGGAGGAAGAACGCGTCGACAAGTGCCAGGAAGGTCACGATCACGGAGCGGCAGCGCCCGTCGAACCCAAGCCGTACGACCCGACCAAGCCGATCGATCTCAGCGGCACCCCCGGCGTCACCCCCGAGCAGCAGGCGGCGGCCGAGAACCTGATCGCCGTCACCCTCGTCCGGCTCCCCCAGTGGAGCGACCACCGCGACGCCGAGGCGGCCGGTTTCCAGAGCATCGGCGATGCGGCCACGGGTCACGAGCACTTCATCAACTGGGACTGGATCAACGACGACGTCGTGCTCGATCCCGATCAGCCCGAGAGCCTCGTGTACGAACCGCAGCCGGACGGCTCGAAGAAGCTGGTCAGCGCGATGTACATGCTGCCTGATGACGTGGCGCTCGAGGACGTGCCCGACATCGGCGGCGAGCTGATGCAGTGGCACATCCACGACAACCTGTGCTTCACCACGGGCGACATCCCGAAGGTCGCCGGCCTCGTCGACGGCCAGGGCAACTGTCGAGCCGGCCTGCAGAAGTTCCGTCCCGCGCCGATGATCCACGTGTGGATCACCCCGCACCGGTGCGGCCCGTTCGCAGCTCTCGAGGGCGTCGGCGCCGGGCAGATCGTCGAGGGCGAGGAGCGCCTGTGCGACCACGCCCACGGCGAGGGCTTCTGACCGTTCCGTGAGCCCGACCCGCAGCACGTGCGGGTGCGGCTCACGGAACGGGGTCGCGGTCGTCAGCCGCGGTCGCGGAGCAGGGCGAGTTCGGCGATGACGTCGGCGGTGTGCTCGCCGAGGGCGGGCACGGGCCCGGGCCGGAACTCGCGGCCACCGAAGTCGACCGGTCCGTTCACCGCACGGTACGGGGCCTCACCCTCGCGCGGCGCCATGTCGACGAACGCTCCGTTCGCCTGCGCCTGCGGGTCGGCGATCACGTCGAAGATCGAGTTGATCGGCGCCCACCACACGTCGTGCTCGTCGAACCGGGCGACCAGATCGTCGAAGCTGAACCGGGCGAACGCGTCGTCGAGCTCGGCGATCAACGCCTCGCTGTTCGCCAGCCGCTGCTTGGCGTCGGTGAACCGCTCGTCGTCGGCCAACTCGCTCATCCCGAGCGCGGCGACGAGCTTGGGCCAATGGCGGTCGGCCTCGAGCAGGAGCAGCCAGAAGCCACGGCCGTCCGCGGAGCGGTAGGCGTTCACCAGCGGGCCGCGGCTCCGTTCGCGCGACCTCGTGGTCTCGCGCTTGCCGAAGCGCAGCACGATGCCGATGTCCCAGCCGAGCGTGTACATGCCCGTGCGCATGAGGCTCGTCGCCACGAGACCACCGGTGCCGGTGCGCTCGCGCTCGAGCAGCTTCGCGAGCACGCCGCTGAGCAGGGTGATGCCCGTGATGTGGTCGCCCATCCCGCTGCGCAGACCCGGCGGCAGCTGATCGGGCGGGACGAGCGTGTGTGCCAATCCGCTGCGGGCCCAGAACGCGCCGATGTCGTAACCGGCCCGGTTGCGCTCGGG